>SCQV01000253.1 GCA_004299085.1 Chitinophagaceae bacterium
AGGCTTTACACTGTTTTTCTGGGCCATGAGCACCTGGTGGATTCCCCTGATTATCGTGCTTGGAATATGGCGACACATTGCACGCAAGCTGCCTTTGCGTTATCATCCGCAATACTGGGGTATGGTTTTCCCGTTGGGGATGTACACGGTTTGCACCTTTCGATTATCAGAAGCGCTACATTTGGAATTTATCAAAGAAATTCCGGATGTGTTTGTATATATTGCCATTGCTTCGTGGCTGTTGGCATTTGTTACCATGATTTTGAGCGCGGGACAACGTATTTTTCAAGGAAAGGTAATAGTGAAAAAAAGGAATTTGAATTAATAACGATTTGGCTGGTTTCCCACCAAGCCACAAAGTTCACCAAGCTCTTTTTATGGTGGGCTTAGCGTCTTTGTGGGATTCATGTACCTGTCTTTTCCTGTATGACATTGTCATTGTTCACACTCTTCTTCCCAAAATCTAAAACTTCCTTATCTTAGCAGCCCATGGAAAATTTTGTCGTTTCAGCATTAAAATACCGTCCCCAGACTTTTGATACGGTGGTGGGGCAGGCACACATTACTACTACCTTAAAAAATGCCATCAAAAACAATCAGTTGGCGCATGCCTTTTTGTTTTGCGGTCCGCGTGGTGTGGGAAAAACAACCTGTGCCCGTATTTTGGCTAAAACCATTAATTGTGAAAACCGGACTCCCGAAGGAGAGGCCTGCAATCAGTGTGATTCATGCAAGTCTTTCAATAACGGGCAATCCTTCAATATCCATGAGTTGGATGCCGCGTCCAATAATTCGGTGGATGATATCCGTGCATTGACAGACCAGGTGCGCTATGCGCCGCAGGCCGGTAGATATAAAGTGTATATCATAGATGAGGTGCACATGTTGAGTCAGCAAGCGTTTAATGCTTTCCTGAAAACGCTGGAAGAGCCACCGCCTTACGCCGTTTTCATTTTGGCTACTACAGAAAAGCACAAAATTCTGCCTACTATTCTCAGCCGTTGTCAGATATTCGATTTTAAACGGATTACTATCCACGATACGGTGGATCACTTAAAAGATATTTGTAAAAAAGAAAAGATCAGCGCCGATCCCGATTCATTACATCTGATAGCTCAAAAGACGGAAGGCTGTATGCGTGATGCGTTAAGCACGCTGGATAAAATCGTCAGCTTTACCAACGGACAGCTTACTTATGAAAATACACTGGAGCATCTGAATATCCTGGATTATGATTATTATTTCCGCCTCATGGAGTACATCCGGAGGCAGGATACCGGCGCTGCCTTATTGCTTTTTGATGAGATCCTTCAAAAAGGATTTGAAGGTGATCATTTCTTAGAAGGGCTTTCTGCTTTTATTCGTGATCTGCTGGTTTGTAAAGATAAACAATCCATCAAACTTTTGGAAGTAACCGGCAATCTGAAAAACCGTTATGAAAAAGCGTCTGCAGAAGCTGATGCTGCTTATTTGATTTCGGCATTGAATATTCTGAATGAAGCTTCCATTCAGGTACGGCTTGCCCGCAATAAAAGACTATTAGTGGAGATGTGCCTTATCAGGCTCAGCTATTTGCAGCAGGCGGTGGAATTGATTGCTGATGAACGCAGCGGTGCCGTTTCTAAAAAAAAAGTGACTGAACCGGCGACTAAGCCGCAAATGTTAAGACCGCCTTTGCCCCGTGCTATTCTGATGGTGGAAGGGGAATTGAAATCCAAGCATTTCTCTGATATGGAATTGAAGCAGGAAGATAAAAAGGCCGTGGAATATCCGAAAGCGACGGTAAAGACGACTTTTCAAGAACCTTCAGTGGCATTCAAAAAAACGGAAATCAGAAAGGATGAGATTTCCGGTAAAAAAAGTTCAAAAAATAGTACCATTCTTAGCTCTTCCGGAAAGTTAGACCTCGCTACTATTCGAAAAAGTGTTGAAAAAAAGGAAAATGAATCAGCGGAAAATGCGGATGCCATTCCTGAGCTTCCTCTGGAGCTGAATCAGGTAAAGGATTTGTGGGAAAAAGAAGTCGTCCGTCTGAAAGGGGAGAACAGGTTGCAGGCTGCAATGCATGTGGAGGCTGCCGTTATTTTTGTGATTAGCGAAAATGAATTGGTGATTGGATGCAGCAATGAGCTGCAAAAGAGCTTTGTGGATGAGGAAAGGGTGCCTTTTGCAGAAATGCTTAAATCACATTTTAATAACATGGCTATCATTGTTACAGTTCGAGTGGATGACAGTTTGCGCGAGGTGCAAAAGGGGCCCGAAATACTTTCTCAACGTCAGCAATGGGAACGAATGGCAAAAAAATATCCTTTGGTAAAAGAGCTTAAAGATAACCTGAATTTAGATTTGGGTTAGAAAAATGAGTTTTTTCAGTACTTTTGGCAAAATTTTCAGAAAAGATTTAGAAAGAAATAATTATGGCAGATGTAATACGAATGCCCCTTTTGAGCGATACCATGAAAGAAGGGGTTATAGCAGAATGGCACGTCAAAGTGGGTGACAAAATAAAATCTGATGATGTGATAGCGGAAGTGGAAACCGATAAAGCCACCATGGAAGTGATTCCTTATGTGGATGGAACGGTATTATACATAGGGACTAAAAAAGGAGAAGCTGCCAAAGTAAATGGTATCATCGCCATAGTAGGGAAGCCGGGAGAGGATTACAAGCCTTTGCTGGAAAAGGAAAGTGAAGATAAGCAAGCGGAGTCCGGTGAAAAGGCTAATACAAAGAAAGAAAATAAAAACCGGGGAGCGGATGACAAAGGTGAATCGTCCAGGCCCGGCGTGGATGAAGCCGCTTTAGCCGAAGCCAAAAAGAACGTGACGGTTATTCGCATGCCGCTGTTGAGCGATACGATGAAAGAGGGAAAAATTGTAGCGTGGGATAAAAAGGTAGGCGATAAAGTTTCTTCCGATGATGTGCTGGCAGAAGTAGAAACAGACAAGGCAACGATGGAAGTGATAGGATATGCAGAGGGGACTTTGCTATATATCGGCGTGGAAAAAGGTAATTCTGCCAAAATCAATGATATCATTGCTATTGTCGGAAAGGAAGGAACCGATTTTCGGGTTATTTTAGATGCGGAAAAAAATAAATCCTCGGATAAGCAGAAAGAGGAAGGCCGGTCTCAGGAAGAAGATAAAGCTTCAGAACCCGCTCTTGAGGCTCCTTCAGAAACGACTTCTGCTGATGGTAGGGTGAAAGCTTCTCCTTTGGCAAAACGTTTGGCTCAGGAAAAAAATATTCCTTTAAATCAGATAATGGGGACGGGCGATGGCGGAAGAATTATAAAACGTGATGTGGATAATTTTGTACCGAAGCCGGGAGT
>SCQV01000254.1 GCA_004299085.1 Chitinophagaceae bacterium
CAAGCCAAAGAAAGAACAACTATATCAAGGCTACGAGCTTTAAATACCTAATTCTATATAATAATTCTCAAAATACAGAAGCATTGAGCAATTCCCTGTACGAGCAACGCGGCGTATCGTCTGCCAAAGAAGATGTGCATCAGGCTATAAAAAACATAGATAAAGGCATATTCCCTCACGCCTTTTGTAAAATCATTCCCGACATTCTCGGCAATAGTCCGGATTATTGCAACATTATGCACGCGGACGGTGCGGGGACGAAATCTTCCTTAGCGTATATATATTGGAAAGAAACCGGGGATATGACCGTGTGGAAAGGCATTGCTCAGGATGCAATTGTCATGAATACGGATGACCTTTTATGTGTGGGCGCTACACAAAATATTCTTTTGTCCTCTACTATTGGAAGAAATAAAAGGCTCATTCCGGGAGAAGTGATTGCTGCCATTATCAATGGTACGGAAGAAATATTAGACCAATTAAGAAGCTATGGCATCAGCATATTTTCCACCGGCGGTGAAACGGCTGATACCGGAGATATTGTCAGAACTATTATGGTAGATTCCACTGTTACCTGCCGCATGAAAAGAAGCGATATTATTGATAATAAAAATATTCAGGCAGGAGATGTAATCGTAGGGTTAGCTTCCTTTGGAAAAGCGACCTATGAAAATGAATACAACGGTGGCATGGGCAGTAACGGACTCACCTCTGCCCGGCATGATGTATTTGATAAATCTGTCGCTGAAAGTTATCCGGAAAGCTACGATACAAAACTACCAAAGGAAGTAGTCTATTCAGGAAAGAAAAAACTAACCGATATCATTGAAATTCCGGGCTATGAAAAGATGACAGTTGGTAAGCTCGTTTTATCTCCCACGCGGACTTATGCCCCGGTCATTAAAGAAATATTATCAGCCTGTCGTAATCAAATTCATGGTATGATCCATTGCAGCGGAGGCGGACAAACGAAAATTCTGTATTTTATTGACAAGCTGAAAATTATTAAAGATGCCCTTTTCCCTTTACCTCCTCTCTTTTCACTCATTCATGACATGTCAGGCGCAGACTGGAAAGAGATGTATCAGGTTTTTAATATGGGCCATAGAATGGAGTTATATGTTCCTGAAAATATGGCGGAAGATATTATTCAAATTTCCAAAGGATTTAGAGTAGATGCACAAGTGATTGGCAGAGTGGAAAATGCGGCACATAGAGAAGTGCTGATAAAAAATGAATACGGAGCATATAAATATGTGTAGGGGAGAAAGAAAGTTTCTGTATTAGAAAATGAAATAACTGCAAAGGCTGCCCATAAAACCTACCCTGTAAACAATTATCTTTGCACAAATTATTACAATCCATGTTACAGATCAATTTTATTCGTCAGAACAAAGAATCAGTATTGCAACGCCTTGCCATTAAAAATTTCAGAGAAACCAAATTAATAGATGAAGTGTTGCAATTAGATGATAAGCGCAAATCTTTAAAGGCAACTTTTGATGAAACACAAGCTGCCATCAATACTATCTCCAAAGGCATTGGGAAATTAATGGCAGAGGGGAATAAAGAAGAAGCTGAAAGGAAAAAAGCAGATGTAGCAGACCTGAAAAATAAGTTACAACCCATCCATGAAGAATTACAACAAACTGAGCAGCAACTGCATGAAACATTAGTTAAGATTCCGAATCTCCCTCACGAAACTGTTCCTCCGGGAACTAAGCCGGAAGATAATGTAATTGTCCGGGAAAGCGGCGCCAAACCTGTATTGGATAAAGAGGCTCTGCCTCATTGGGATTTGGCAAAGAAATATGATCTGATAGATTTCGATTTAGGCAATAAGCTTACCGGAAGCGGTTTCCCCGTATATAAAGATCAGGGAGCGAAACTACAACGCTCGTTGATTAGCTATTTTTTGGATTATAATATTTCTAATGGTTATAAGGAATTTTATCCGCCTTATATGGTCAATGAAGCTACGGCTTATGGTACAGGACAACTGCCCGATAAAGAAGGACAGATGTATTTTGTAACAGAGGATAAATTTTACCTGATACCTACTGCCGAAGTCCCTTTAACTAATATCTTTCGTGAGGAGATTATTAGTGATAATGATCTGCCAGTAAAGATGACGGCATTTACTCCGTGCTTTCGCCGTGAAGCCGGTTCGTATGGTAAAGATGTGCGCGGGCTGAATCGTGTGCATCAGTTTGATAAAGTGGAAATTGTACAAATCGTTCTTCCGGATAAATCTTATGAGATATTGGAAAATATGGTCAATCATGTAGAAAAGCTTCTTCAAAATTTGCAATTACCCTACCGCATCGTAAAGCTTTGTGGCGGAGATATGAGCTTTACTTCCGCGCTTACTTATGATTTCGAAGTTTTCAGCGCTGCACAGCAACGTTGGCTTGAAGTCAGCTCTGTGTCTAATTTTGAAACCTTTCAAACCAACCGGATGAAAATACGTTTCAAAGATGAAAAAGGTAAAACGCAATTGCTGCACTCATTGAACGGAAGTTCTTTAGCTCTTCCACGCATTATGGCATGCCTGCTGGAAAATAATCAGCATCCGGATGGCATTTATTTGCCGGAGGTGCTTCGTTCTTATTTTGGAAAGGATAAAATTGCATAACTTCGATAAAGTGAGTACTGAAAAAACATGATTAAATTTATGGAAACGATCATCATTCATCCCAAATCACAGAATAAGCTTCAGGAAATAAAGGGTATTTTAAAAGCTCTTAAGGTTGATTTTGAAATAAAACGATTAGAAGAACTGATGGATGAAACCGCTCATCTGAGTTCTTCATCTGCCAATAAAAAGCATTAAAATGATAGCATTAAAAATATCAAGAAAGGGAATGTTACCAAAGTTAAACTTGAAGAGCTATGGAAATAGTCTTCTCGCCCGAAGCATTAGCAGATTTGGATTATTGGAGACGTAGCGGAAATAAAAAGATCCAAAAAAGATAACGGCGTTAATTGATTCTATCTCAAATAGTCCTTTTTCGGGTATTGGTAAACCGGAAGGATTAAGAAATGAATGGGCAGGTTATTGGTCAAGGCGCATTACTGATGAACACCGGCTCATCTATAAAGTCGAAAAAAAGCAAATATTCATTGCTCAATTGAGGTACCACTATTAATATTACCAATTCCATTTTTTCTTGTATTTTTATGCAATGCGATTTCTTCTCGCCAACGGTCAACATCTGCGCATCCGCGAAGCAAAAACGGATGATGCCGCTGCTTTGCTCGAAATGTTTCGAAAAGCTGTCTGTGAAACGGATTTCCTGATGACCACTCCTGCTGAAGCGCACAATCTGACCGTGGAGCAGGAACGGGATTTTATTACGGATTATCTTAGAAACTCCAACCAGTTATTCCTTATTGGCGATGTGGAAGGTGAAATTGCCGGCACACTGAGCGTAACCCAGGCTAAATTAAAAAAGCAGCAACATGTAGGGGAGTTCGGGATTGTGGTTCTGCAGAAATACTGGAACATGGGTATTGCACGGCGAATGATAAACGCCATGATGCAATGGGCGGCATCGCATCCGGTTATTTATTATATCCATCTTAAAGTGATGGCCAATAACGAAAAAGC
>SCQV01000023.1 GCA_004299085.1 Chitinophagaceae bacterium
TCAAGTTCAAAGTTCAAAGTTCCATGTTCCAAGTTTCAGGTTCGGTAATTGGATATTGGAATTTACCTATAAGTAAAGGCAGGTATGAAGACTCCAGGTTTCACAAAGGCTATTATTGGCGAAAGGTTAAGGTTACAAATTATGAAGAACAAATTATTTTAATGTTTTAAATTCCCCCCCTCTGGGGGAATAAAAGGGGGCTTTATGTTGAAAAATTATCTCAAAACCGCGTGGCGGACTGTCTGGAAAAACAAGCAGGTTAGCTTTATCAACATGGCTGGTTTATCCATAGGAATGACAGCAGCCGTTTTTATTTTATTGTGGGTGCAAAATGAAATGAGCTTTGACAGTTATCATCCACAGGCTGACAATATTTACCGCATTACCAGCATACTGCATCTGGATAAGCAGAATACATGGGTATGGCAAACTTCTCCTATGTTGTTGGCAAGAACAGCGAAACGTGAGATTCCTTCTATTGAAAACATAGCCATGCTTCAGCCGGGTTTTCAGACCGTATTTAATGTAAATGGTCATTTATTCAATGAAAAAGATTGTGCGTATGTGGATAAAGGATGGTTCAGCTTGTTTCATTATGATTTTGTGAAAGGAAGCCCTGAGAATTTTTTTCAAAATCCTTTCAGCATTCTACTGACTGAATCTGCCGCCAAAAAATATTTTGGTAATCAAGATGCTATCGGGCAGATTATTCGATTGGATACTGTGAATTATACGGTGAAGGCTGTGATAAAAGATAATCCTACTAATTCCAGCTTTCAGTATCAGGCGCTGATACCGGTGGCTGCCCGAATAGCAAACCCTCATTTGATGGAACAAGATGAATCCTGGCGTAGCTCTAATTATATGATATTCCTTCTGCTTCATAAGCAGGTTGATATAACTGCCGTGGCAAAACAGTTGACAGGTATTATGAACAAGAATAATAGAGGAAATAACACCACAATAAGCCTGGAGCCATTAAAAGATATTCATTTTGAAAGTGATCTACAGTTTGCAATGCCTCCTCATGGCAATAAAAAGAACGTTTATATTTTTGCCGTCTTAGGAATTTTACTTATCTTAATTGCCTGTATCAACTATGTAAACCTGACCACTGCAAGAGCCAGCCTGAGAAGCAAGGAGATAAGCATCAGGAAAATTGTGGGTGCAAAACGTAAACAGTTGTTTGCTCAGTTTATGGCGGAGTCATTAGTGATCAGCTTCATTTCCATTCTCATCACCTTTTTGCTTATACGGCTCCTGCTTCCTTTTTTCAATCGGATTACGGGAGAAAACTTTTTATTCCCTTTAACTTCTGTTAGCTTGTGGGAGATATTACTGGGAACTTTATTATTGGTGACTTTGCTGAACAGCATTTATCCGGCTTTATTATTATCTTCTTTTAAACCATTGAATATATTCCGTGGTATTAGTATTTTAAAGGTGAAAGACACAAATTTCAGGAAAACGTTAGTGGTATTGCAATTCAGCGTTTCTTCTCTTTTAATCATCGGGACTATTGTTATTTTTACTCAAATGCGGTTTATACAAAAATCTAACGCGGGTTATAATAAGGCACAGATATTTTCTTTACGAATTCCATTTAATTCTTTTGATCGTAATCAGGAAGAAAGACTCACTGCTATCCATTCTTTAAGGAACGAGATACTGCAACAGACCAGTATAACAGGAGTATCTATGACTAATCAGCCTATCCTTGAAATGATCAGCGCTGCTTCTGGTGCAGTCAATTGGGATGGAAAAGACAGCACTCTTAATCCCGCTGTTACGCTACTTACCGCCGACGCTGGGTTTCGAAGAATGTTTCATGTGCCAATAGAATCCGGACGTTGGTTTTCTCCTGATAATATAAATGATAAGCACAATGTAATATTAAATGAAACGGCCATCAATCAGTTTCATTTGCGTAAGCCGGTCATAGGTATGCCCTTTATTTTTATGGGCGATACCGGACAGGTGATTGGAGTTGCCAAAGATTTTCATTATTTGAGCTTTCATGATAAAATAGGTCCTATGGTAATATTCAATAACCCGGGCTGGTTCAGCTTTATTTATTGTGAAGCTGCTCCCGGAAAGACTACACAAGCTTTGGAGTCTGTCGGGCGTATCTGGAAGAAATATTTCCCTGATGCCCCATTCGATTATACCTTTCTGGATCAGGCATTTGATAATTTATATAAAACCGACCGGCTTACCTCAAAGCTTATATTAATATTTTCCTGTCTGGCTATTTTTATTTCCTGCTTAGGATTACTTGGGCTGACTGCTTTTGCGGCAGAGCAACGGACTAAAGAAATAGGAATAAGAAAAATATTGGGTGCTTCTGTAAAGGATATTGTGTCGCTGTTGTCGAAGGATTTTATCCTGCTGGTATTGATTGCATTCATCATAGCATCGCCGGTTGCATGGTGGGCGATGAATAAATGGTTACAGAATTTTGCCTATAGAATCAGTATAAATGCCTGGACGTTTGTAGCAGCGGGAATTGTATTGTTTATAATGGCTATGCTGACAACGGGATATTATGCTGTAAGAACAGGAATGCGTAACCCGGTGAAGAACCTGCGAACGGAATGATGTATAGGATTTCTGGGTTGAGGGTGGATATTAATAAAATAT
>SCQV01000255.1 GCA_004299085.1 Chitinophagaceae bacterium
GGCTGTTCACAACGTATCTTAATATTGCTCATGGTAATACCTTTTGCATGCCGGATGTAAAATCCATAAGCAGGCAATGTCCCAAACATCGTTGGCTCTGGATAAGCATCCTCTTTTTCAGGGGGAGTGATTAAAGCCTGCTCCCTCGTACCGCCTCCTTTCACAAAAAATTGTACATTATTTATCTGAACATCTTCAATATCATGGCCCGGGATGCCGCTAATGGTGGAAGCAGCGCGAGCATCGCTATTATACACCACTATATTGCTGATGTTGACACGGCGCAGATGTCCAACAGAAGTGCCTTTTGGTGCACGCAACCGGCTGCCGATGCGAAGGAAAAGCGGCATATTATAAATATCACGCATCGTGATATTAGAAATAGTTACGTCTTCCAGATCGCCGCCATCCACGGTCTCTAATGCAAGTCCCTGACAATGATCAAATACACAATTAGTAATGGTAATATTCTTGAACCCGCCATTAGACTCTGTCCCCATTTTAATGCGTCCTGTGTGGCTGACTCTTACCGAATCGGGAAATAATTGATAGGTTCCCTTTATGACACTGCCTTCCTCATAATCCCCAGACACGATACAATTATTGATAGTTACATTCTCTGTAGCCCGTTTATATCCTAAAGCATAGGAGCTTTTTAAACAAATACCGTCGTCCCAGGGAGAGTTAACTATGCAATTAGTAATATGCACGTCATGACAACAATCAATGTCCATTCCATCGCGATTGGTATCAATGATAAGATTATCAATGGTCAGATTATCCACCCCGGTAACCAGGATTCCAAAATGTCCGCCATGCAGGATTTTAAAATCACGCAATAATACGTTATGACAATTTTTCAAAGCAATACTTTTGTCTCCCAATCCTTTAGGAAGATGATCCCGGGAGATATTCCTGGTTAATCCTTTTCCATAGATCATTCCCGGACCGATGATGGCAATATCATGCAGATTTACTCCCCAGATAAATCCATTATGCCAATGGCTATGTCCAAAATCCTGATACATATCATAAGGATTCGGCTCAGGCGCATCATAAGCAGCAGGATCATCCATAGCTTCCAATACGCTTCCGGAACTCAGGTATAAAGTAATATTACTTTTCAAGCGGATAGAGCCTGAAAGATATGTTCCGGCGGGAAAAAATACCGTTCCTCCACCGGATGCGGCAGCGGCATCAATAGCTTTATTGATAGCGCCCGCATCATTTGTCTCACCATCGGCTTTGGCGCCGTAATCCCTGACGTTGAACAATGCTTGAGAAGATGACGAATGAAAGTTCATTAATGCATAATTAGTCCGGTCATCCGGGGGATTTATTCTGGCGTATCCATAAATATGAAGGGAAATACCCATCACCGAAAATATAAGAACACAGGTAAAAATTGTTTTTAGCTTTTTCATCTTTATTCTATTGAATATTCAAATCTATTTCATCCCGTATGCAACGGATATATCTTGGCAGTGGCACCGAATTAAATTCAGGATAATATCCACGCAATTTTAGTGCATTGTGATCCAAGAACTATCCTGTACTGTGCTGCCTGGCGCCTATGCTAAAAATGATCCCTTTACTGTACCGCATAAATCTCTTGATACGGCTTACAATTAATCATACGCTGCGCTAAAATCATTCCCGGATTCACCGGATAAATTTTCAAGGCATGCCATCCCGGTTCTTGAAATCATAGTGTAATCCATATCTTGCATGGTTACTTAGCGCATTTTATTTTCATTTTTCAGTCGTTTCTTTTGCCTCATCGTTAATAATATGCTTTTCAGCATTACCAATTGAAAGAACCATACACCTACCGGCTGAATCATTATTTTTGGTTACAACAAAAGTAGATTTGGCTACATCTGTTCTTTGACAATGGCACACCTTTGCAGCATCAAAAAAACAATAAAATGAAAATAGTAGTAACAGGCTCATTAGGCCATATCAGCAAACCGCTCTTAGAAGAGCTGGTACAAAAAGGACATTCCGTAACCGTCATTAGCAGCAATCCCGAAAGGAAAAAAGATATTCAAGCATTAGGCGGCACGGCAGCCATCGGCACAATGGAAGATGTTGATTTCCTGACAACAACTTTCAAAGGTGCAGACTTAGTGTATCTTATGGAAGCGCTTGGCGCCGGCAGTTTCTTCGACCAAAATCTTGACTATATGACGGTTATTAGTAAGATTGCCAATAATTATAAACAAGCCGTTGAAGATTCGGGCGTAAAGCGTGTGGTGCATCTCAGCAGCATTGGCGCACACACGGATAAAGGAAATGGCATGTTAGCATTTCATTACAAGGTAGAAAACATTTTAAAACAACTGCCGGATGATGTTTCCATTAAATTTATGCGCCCTGTTGGCTTTTACAACAACATGTTTGCCTTTATCCCAACCATAAAAACACAAAATGCTATCATTCAAAATTATGGCGGCAATGACAAAGATGCCTGGGTTTCACCTTTGGATATTGCGGCGGTTATTGCCGAAGAAATAGAAAAACCTTTTGGCGGTCCGAAGGACTCCTTTGGAAGCAGAGAAATCCGTTACATAGCAAGCGATGAAGTTTCGCCAAATGAGATAGCAAAAATCCTGGGCGAAGCTATAGGCAAACCTGATTTGAAATGGCTGGAAATCCCTGACGAACAAATACTCAACGGCATGAAAGTTGCCGGAATGAATCCGGAGATTGCCAAAGGTTTGGTGGAAATGAATGCCGGAAGGCGTAGCGGTGTATTGTTTGAAGACTACAACCGGCACAAACCCACGTTAGGCAAAGTGAAGTTGAAAGATTTTGCAAAAGAATTTGCGAGCGTATTTAACAGTAAATAACAAACAAAAAATTGAACAATGAAAACGGTATTAATAACAGGAGCAAACAAAGGAATTGGCTTTGAAACCACAAAGCAATTAGCACAACTTGGCTATTACGTTTATATGGGCAGCCGCGATAAATCCAGGGGAATTGAAGCGGTTGAAAAATTAAAGATGCAGGGAATAAATCATGTTGATTATATTGAAATAGATGTAACCAATACGAATTCAATAAAGTCAGCAAGACAAGAATTAGGAAATAAAATAAAGGCTTTGGATATTTTGATAAATAATGCGGGTATTGCCGGGGAGCAGCCTCAAAACGCATCTTCAGGCAAAATTGATAATCTGCGAAAAGTATTCGACACTAATTTTTTTGGTGCAGTGCAAGCAACCCAACAATTTATTGATCTTTTAAAAAAATCAAATGAACCAAGAATCGTAAATGTATCAAGTGAATTGGGCTCCTTAGCGGTTCATAGTAATACTCAAAATCCTAATTATGCGATTTATGATGCTTATAGTTGCTCCAAGGCTGCGCTGAATGCTTTTACTGTGATGCTGGCGAATGAATTTAAGGACACAAATTTCAAAATAAATAGTGTTACACCGGGTTATACTGCAACTGACCTTAACCAAAATAAAGGAACCCAATCAGTAGAGCAGGGTGTAAAAGCAATTATTAAATACGCAACGGTGGATAATGACGGGCCAACGGGAAGATATTTTAAAGAAGCCGGTGAAATAGATTGGTAAAAGGAATTTGCCGACGCATTTTTTAAATCAAAGTACCTTTATCCTTTGAGGCATCTTGAAAAACCAGATGTAGATTCGTGGCTAAATAAGACTAAAAATAAGGTTTTGAGAGATGCCCTTTGGATAGCAACAGTAGCAAGCAGAAATATAAATCGGCAAGTTTTTCTAAAATAAATAAAAACTTATGCATACACAGGAAATTACGATTGCGGAAAAAAGCAATCATCCATTGAAAGTAACACGTTTCGGATACGGAACGATGCGGCTCACAGGCCAGGGAATTTGGGGTGAGCCTGCCAACCGCTCCGAAGCATTGCAAATATTAAAACAATGCATTCAAAGCGGCATCAATTTTATAGACACCGCTGATTATTATGGTGAAGATGTTACCAACCGTTTAATAGCAGAGGCATTATATCCTTATCCCGATG
>SCQV01000256.1 GCA_004299085.1 Chitinophagaceae bacterium
TGCGAAATACCTAATGTATCAAGACTGTGTTGCAGGCTTGCGGCCATTCCTTTTGCCGAATAATCATAAATACCTTTGTCGGAAGCATAACTTTTCAAGCGGCCAACCTTGGTACTGATGAGTGGGCGAGCGCCACGCCATTGCTGTAATGCCCTGCCTACCAGCATTTCAGCATCGGCATAAGCAGGCGCTGTATCAATGGCCATCATACCTGCATCAAGCGCTTTCAGTATAGCAGCAACGGACACTTCATGATCAACAGGATTCCAGACACCGCCCAAACCGGCCGTTCCCAAAATGTGTTGTTGTAATTTTTTTTCAGAGTTACTTCCGTCCTGCTTCATCCCGGTTTTATTAGAGGGGGTAAAGCTATTTCATTTTGGGCTGTGCATCCAATTACTATTTTGCTCAATTCTGATGTTATTTTGCTTTTAGAAAAAAAATGCCCGTAAATCCACCTAAAAAGCTTTTAGGGTAATTTTTTTCTGCGGGTTATCCGCCACAATACCTGCAAATTCAGTGTCTCGGCTTGAGTCTTCCCCGGATATCCCATGTTCTCTTTTAAAGCTTGTGTCAGGTTCATGCTGTCTGTATAACGGTGTGCACATAGCCGGTAATCAGGTATCTGCTCACTTCTCCCTATCTTCTTCGCATAAGATGGTTTCGCACCACCATTTTTGCGTTTTCGTTACTTCTTCCACAGTTCGCTTGCGCCTGCCTGGTTAAGCGGGTTCATCTCCCTGACACTCACCTGCCCCTTTTCAGGGCTTTTCTCTGTCCGTTCACTACCGTACCTTTACAGCTTCTGCAGTACAGAACGGTTTGACGATCCCGCCGGAATAGCATCGCCGGAGCACCGAAAGTGCCTATCCTTCTCCTCCATCTTTAAAAGAACCTGCATGGCACAAACGAAGTCCGCAAGCTGCTTGATATTTCTCCAGGTACTTTACAGAATCTCAGAGTTAACGGCACGCGCCCTTTTACAAAAATCGGCAGCGTCTTTCACTATGACCGGAAGGATATTAAAGCAATGCTCCGGTCCGGGAAATCCCAAAACTTTTAAACTTCCTTCCGGTGAAAATAAAAACATGCCGGGAATTTTCGAGGATGCTGAAATCCATGATGGGCTAAGCTTTTTGGCCGATAAAAAAACGACTAAATCATAAATAATTCAATTTACTTTCTCCTTATAGGCGAAAGTAAATTGAGTATCAAATGAAAACAAAAAGCCGTGGGCGATAGAACCGGGGAACAACGAACCCTGTCAGGAGTTCCTAAAAAAGCCTGGGCAGTGGGCGACCCGTTGACTGACGGCAGGTTTTTTTGCAGCTTTTTATCCTCATTCTTTTCCCGAACTGAGGATATTGTTTACATCGTTTTGGCTGCCGGCATTTCCCAGTAATACAGCCGGAGGAATTACAAGTCTTTACTTTTGTGGCATAAGCCCCATCCCCGGCTTTTTCCGAAAGTAAGAGTATTAAGCCACCGCGAAATGCTGTTTAGTATGGAAGGAAGAAAACCTTTTAAGCCACGGAAACTTCTTAAAATCCCTGTTTCCTGATGTTTATAAAATTAATGATTAAAAAAAACATCCACTTTTAAATTGATTTATGATCAGTGTGTACCTGAGACACCAGTTGGCCCAATAATTCCGCATAAAATTTATTCTCTTCCATAAATGCGAAAGTAAGCTCCTGAAGGCTGTTTTCTGAAAGCGGTTCCTTTATTTTTTCTAATTCCTCCATATTTTTATTAGAGAGGCTCAAAGCAATTTGTAACTTTTCATTGAGCATTTTATCTATGTTATTCATCAGATCGATATTTAATTTAAAATGCTTTATGCAAAATATCGTGCCAACAAAAAATTACTTGAAGAATCTGAATCATGAAAATGGAAAGAGTAACAACAATTCCACACTTTGGGGAGTTCATTCCTCGTTACTTTTCTAATATACGGCATTTATAGTGCTCCACAGCCATGAATTATTATTTGGCTTGATTTTTTCTTTTAAAAAATATTGTTGTAACGATGTAATAACTAAGAAATCCAAATGCATTGTATTTTTATTCACTTTTAAAAACTGAGATAAAATGAAGAAATCATTTTCTTATATGATGGTTATGTTTTCCGTCATTGCCATAGGTGCCTGTAATAACAGCGGTAAAAGCAGCGAACAAAAAGCTGATTCCACTAATCAGGCGGATAAGCCTATGCCCAATAATCAGGATGCGGCTTTTATGACAAAAGCTGCCATCGGTGGAATCATGGAAGTAAAAATGGGACAGGTAGCGGAGGAAAGAGCTACCAACTCGCGCGTAAAATCATTTGGTGCTATGATGGCTAATGATCATTCCGATATTAACAGTACCTTAAGAACGCTGGCTGATAAAAAAGGCGTCGCGTTGCCTGATTCACTGGATAACGGCAACCAGTCAGATATAGAAAATCTGATAAATGATAAGCCTTCACAGTTTGACAAAGATTACATAGATAAGATGGTGAAAGACCACAAAAAGGATATTAAAGCATTTCAGGACGCACAAAGTAATGTGCAGGATTCTATGCTCAAAGCCTTTATTACTCAAACTTTACCGACTTTACAAAAGCATCTGAATGCCGCTGAGTCAATACAAAACGCTTTGGAAAATAAGCATTAACCAGGAATGATAATCCTTTTTTATACAATGGAGCGCAGACCTTGCACCGTCAGGCAGGTTTGTGTTCCATTTTTTGTTAAAATAGCAGCATGCTCCACTTCACTGGTTTCGGCAAAGCCATTATATTTTATCCATACGGAATGCAGTCACACTTTTTCAGAAAAGCATTTCTCCTGATCTCATTCCATGACAAGCAGCTATGTGTCATGGTCTTGCTGAATAATAGTATTATACCTAAATATTTAAAAATATCGTGTCCATTGATGTGCTTCAGAATTGGTTTCGCGGGAAACGAAGTCCGGTTAAAAGAATGATTAGCTTAAACGGCTGATACAAGGTATAGACCGGTCCGGAGATGTATTAGCAGCTATTCCCACTCCCGGAAATTCAAAAAATATGATAGACATCCTAAAAGCCGCCAGGGAAAAACGAATGACCATCAAATGAAAAAGATTTGTAATCATTTAATAGTGGTACCTTCTTCTGATACACCGCGTATTGAGGAAGCGCTCATGAGGATAGGGCACATTTTTTGCGAATCAATAAAAGCATACCTGTTTAGTCCCAATACCGCAAGATGGGGAACAAATCCCACACTTGCAGAAAAATAACCAGGCAGAGGAAAATTCAGAAATGGATTATTTGCGGCATTAAAAAACCATCTCTGCCTGATATTTTTCATCCGGCTTTCGTAGCACCACCGGTAAAGTAATCAATTGAGGATGGAATACGATAGTTTCCGGCAATCGTTGAAGTATTTTCGGTATCAAATCATCTGTATAAAAGTGCCATAATTTTTCGTAATTGTATCTGCCTGAAGGTGGAAGCATAGTTTTTTCCATAAGGAAGCCTGAATAATGTTTTATCCCTACGAGACAATTACCAAAAAAATGGGAGGTGATTTTTCCACCTGCCTCATGCCCCGCCTAAGGTGGGCAGACGAACGCCTTCAGTTTTTACGAATGAAGTGGCACCTATGAGGCCTGCTTCTGATATGGAGTTTATTCTTTACAAACGGGATGCTATATCATGCATCATTTAACCTGTCAAAAATATAGGGCTCTGCAAAACACGATTTATCCATTTGAGCCTCTTCGGGACTACTTTTTTTAATTTTGTAACTATGCCGAAAAAAACAAGATCCTTATCAAAAGAAACTTCCCAAAAAGAAAAGCATTCACCGCAGGAAAAAGATTTTCTGACGGCAGGTATTGGCGCCTCTGAAGGCGTCATGCTTTCGGACCTGTGTGCTGCCCTTTTTACTACCAGGAAGGAATATAAAACTGTGGAGGCAAAAAATATCCGGGTAAAATTCAATGGCGAAGAGAAACGCGTTAATATTACGGTGCGCACGGTCGAAATACCAGAGGAAGCCGCGCTGATCATGTTTGAAGAAACTCCCGGGGAAGAACCCGGCCATGCAATTGTAGCGGGTGATAAAGACATGGAATCCATACTACGGCGAACGGAAGAGGAACTCAAGCGTACCAAAGACCAGCTTCGTCATGCCATTGGGCAATACGAAACTACTACCAAAGAACTGAAAGCATCCAACGAAGAATTACAAGCCATCAATGAAGCGCTGCACTCGACAAGCAAAGAATTGGAAACCAGCAAAGAAGAGCTGCAATCCGTTAATGAGGAGCTGGCAACCGTCAAGAATGAGCTGAAGGAAAAAGTGGATGAAACCATGCACGCTAATTCCGACCTTCAAAACCTCATGCATTCAACCGACATAGCCACTATTTTTCTGGACCGCACTTTATACATTAAACGTTATACACCACGCGCTACGGAAATATTTAACCTGGTACCGACAGATGTGGGCAAACCGCTCAGCCAAATCACCAACCG
>SCQV01000257.1 GCA_004299085.1 Chitinophagaceae bacterium
ACCGGCGTGGCTATCCTGAAAAGATTCTGGCAACAAAAAGGCATTGATCCTGCAGCGCTCAATATGTTTGATGGCAGCGGATTATCGCCGGAAAACCGGGTTACCACGAAAGCAATGGCTCAGGTATTATTTTCAGTAAAACAACAATCCTGGTATCAAACTTATTTTGATTGTTTGCCGGTCATTCATAATATCCGGATGAAAAGCGGGCATATTAATGATGTATGTTCTTATGCAGGGTTTTTAACTGCCGGTGATGGAACACCGGTTATTTTTTCATTTATTGTGAATAATTATACCGGATCAACCGAAGATGTCAATCATAAAATGTGGCAGGTGCTGGACGATATAAAAAACAAATAGAAAACACACCATTATGCACAAATACCCTATATGCTATCGCCAAACACCTCGACTTTCACCCGGATATCGAAGCACCCGGGCTGAGCGTAGCCGAAACTTCAGGCAGATCTATTGTGTTTACGCCTTATTTGTTAGCGGCAGCCCATCTTTTAGTCGTTGTTTGGTATGTTGGGTTGTCGTGGTGCGTTGGCTGGTAGCTCTTTTGCATTTTTTGCCTGGCTTTGTGCGTTTGGCAAAAACGCAAATGCGTAAGCTGTCTTGTCGTTGTCCGCCCCACTATTGCCCAACCGTTGCCCCACTATTGCCCCACTATCTTGTAGTAAATTCCTGCTCCCGAAGTGCCTGTTTTTGTCAGAACTTTAAATCTGTCTGCCAATTCAGTTAGTTCGGTTGTCGCTGTACGTTTAGAAATGTCGTTTAATGTCTGGTAATCGCCATTTGTAATCTTTCCTTTGTCTTTGGCGTATTATTACGTCTGCAGTAAAAAAGCCAGTGCGGAGCAGTTCAATGGCTATATACGAAGCCATTGGGGCATTGAAAACAAGTTACATTGGACGCTGGATGTAGCTTTTCAGGAGGATCAGAGCAAAAAAAGGGCGGGCGAAGCGACACAAAACTTTTCATTAATGACCAAAGTCGCCTTAAACCTCATAAAAAATCATCATCCAGGTGAAAAAGATAGTGGTGGCACTAAAATTAGCGCCAAGCGAAAAAGGGATATGGCTGCATGGAATAATGATTACCTACTGCAAATAATCACCGAGGCATAAATTTAATGCGTCAGCCCTGTATGGCAATGGTTCTATCGTCTTTACTCTCATAAGTAAAAAGATTATGGAACTCCATCAATGCGTCATTCAGGTCGAAATATCTTTCAACAGCTTTCCCTTTTAGTATGAAATTATTATCCTTTTCCATTTTATATAACAATTCCTTTAGGAATAATACCTGTTTCCTTCATTCTTGAAAAAACTCTTTTTATCTGGTCTTCACTGAATTTTTTCTTTTCCTCTGACCATTCATAGAATCGCTGAATGAGTAATGCCTCCGAAAATATTGCGTTTTCATTCAGCATATTATTCATGCAAGCATAAAGCGTAGCTACAATCTCCACAATATCGGATTTGATGGTTTTGAACTTATCTATGATAAACTGAATGCTATCGCTTTCGGCTGAAAAATATTTTATAAAATCGTTTTGGTGTTGCCCTGCTTTTTCTAATGGTTGATATTTTAGAACTTGTTGCTTTTTATATTCAAACCATTTCTTCTCCTTTAATTGCTTATCAATAGAACGCATTAATCTGTTATCGTAAGGACCCATTGCCTGACGAAGAAAATTAGTAGGCAATTGCATATCCGCGGATTTTTGACAGAGATAGATTAGCTTTTGTAATTTCAAATGCCCTAAAGTTGGTTCTTTATGTAATTGCCAAACGATTTCTGTTGCCAAAACTGTTCTGCGGTAATAATCCACATTGGTTGGTTTCAATTCAACAACCTTTCCTTTGACTTGCTGAGCTGTTTTTGCTTTATCCTCTTTTACTTCAAATGCCTGATGTAACAATGCTTTTAGCAATTGCTCCGTGGCTTGTTGGTTGGCAATGATGTGTTCTTTTAATTGTTTAGTTTTGGCTAATTGCTTTTCTATTTCTGCTACTATACGTTTTTGCTCGTTGATTGGTGCAAGAGGAAATAATAGTTTCTCCAATTTTTCACGGTTAAGTGTATTTCCTTTGATAGCTGTTCTTTTGTTGCCATAATGAACTATGATAGGCAAAACATATCTTAGAAATTCTCTCTCAAGGATAATAGGAGTAATATTGATTATTGCTTCATTATGAAAGGCATCTATGTTTAAAATGGATACTCTTCCTATTGTTAGTTTAAAACTCATTAATAGAGTTCCTCTTTTAATTATTTGACCTTTGAAAATATCATTAAATGCTTGCTCTGTAACTTTCTTATTGGTTTTTGTAATTAACCCATTTTCTACCATATCAGATATTGCTATCCAAGGATAACCTTCATTTTTACTCCAATATTTGGAATCTTTTGAAGGAGGTGTTTTACCTAAACTAAAATCAATAACATTTGACAACCTACACCACGTCCAATTTTCAGGAATTTCGAATGGAATTTCTTCGGGCTTGATAGGTGGTAATGTTTTTCCTTTTTTGCCCTTACCCTGAGCTTGTCGAAGGGTGGCTTTCTCGGCTTTAATGCGTTTTAACAATTCGCTGGCTGGTTCGTCTTTTGGGTCTTGTTTTACCAATTTGCCTTGCACTGCTTCTTGTAAAATGGCTTGGTTAAGATTTTCGAGTTGGGTGAGTTGGTCAGAAAGTAGGCTTTGAACTTCTTGGGTTTTGTCATACTCCGCTAATGCCTTTTCAATTTCGGAATAGAGTTCTTCATATCCTTTTACTGATTCACCATTTGCAATTTTAACCGCATCAGTTTGAACATTACTTGGGCAGTCAGGCAAAACCAATGATTTTAGATTTTCCGCATTCGCTTTTGGTCTAAAATTCCTTTCGTTCAGGTTTATGATTTGGCTCCAATATGCGAAACTGTGTAAGAACAAATAGATGTAGTCTGGATTTACTTCTTGTTTTGCTCTAATTCTTATCAAGTAGCCTGCGTAGATGGAATGAGCAGGAGGATTATCAATCTTAAAACTCTTGCCTGTCGTTCCGCCTGTTCGTGCTATTAGTATATCTTCCTTTTTGAGCAAATAGTTTTTTTCATCATCACAATTGCAAAAAGGAATAGTTTCCCAATTCACTTTGCTTTCGTGAATATCACTAATTCTCAAAAATTTATTCTTCCCTGATTGTAGAGCCGAAGCATTGTAACCGTATTGAGTGCCTTCAATCAAGTTTTCCAATCGAACAGGAGCATTGTATTTCTCAAACAGATGAATGAGAATTAAAGTGTTTCGGATTTGCTTCTTTATTTCCTCTTGGTTACTAATAAACGTTAGAGGAACATAATCAAAATTTAAGTTGCTCATTGTTCCAATTCGGTTATCAGTTGCGTAATTCTGTTTTGATTGCTTTTTATAGTTTCAATTATTTCTTTACGGTCATAACTGACTTCTTCAACAACCTTGTTAGGGTTTTTTATATCTAAATCATAATCTTTTTCAATAATGGTGTCTATGGAAACCTTGTAAGCAAACTCGTGTTCGGTTCTCTTTATCCACCACTTTTTTATTTCTTCAAATTCCGAAATCTGAATTGGTTTTGTTTTGCTATACGCTTTATATCCTTCGGGCAAAGTGTGTTCGTAATACCAAATCTCTTTGGTGGGTTTGCCTTTTTCAAAGAAAATTAGATTGGTGTTTACTGTGGCATAGGGTGCAAATACCGATTGGGGTAATCGAACAATGGTATGCACATTACAATCTTCCAACAGTTTTTGCCTTACCCGTTGTTTTACGCCATCGCCTGTTAAACTTCCGTCTGGCAATACAATTCCTGCCCGACCGCCATCTTTCAGCATTTGAATAAATAAAATCAAAAAAAGGTCGGCACTTTCTTTGGTTCGGTAATTCAACGGAAAATTGGTTTCCATTCCATCGCCTACCACTCCACCAAATGGCGGATTGGCAACAATAATATCCACTCGATCGGCTTGCTTTATGGAAGTATATTCACGACTAAGTGCATCCGTATTTACAATTTGTGGTACTTCAACATCGTGGGTAATCAGGTTGACTACACTCAGCATAAAAGGCAACGGCTTTAACTCGGTGCCGGTGATGGTTTCCTGTAATGTTTTTTGGTTGGCAATATTTTTTACCTGTGTGCGCAAATGTTCAATGGCGCAAACTAAAAAACCCGATGTTCCACATGCAGGATCGCAAATTTTCTCGCCTAATTTTGGATTTACCATATCCACTATAAACTGGGTTACAGCCCGGGGGGTGTAAAATTCTCCTGTATCTTTTTTAGTGGCAAGTCCTTGTAGAATGTCTTCGTAAATGGCATTAAATATGTGATGCTCTTTACTGCTGTTAAAATCAATTTCATTGAGTTTGTTAATAGCCTGGCGAAAGGTGGTTCCGCTTTTCATATAGTTATTCGTTCCCTCAAATATCTGGCGGATGATGATGCCTAATTTATCATCTGTCCCAATTTTCAGGTTTTTTAAAGCCGGGAAAAGGTGATTGTTTATAAATCCTATTAATTCATCACCTGTCATACCTTCATCATTTTCTGCCCAATTACGATACCGGAAGGCAGAAGGGATGGGTGACTTATATTTCTTATTCAGGATTTCTTTTTCCTTGTCCTTATCGTCAAATAATTTTAGAAAGATCATCCACCCTAATTGTTCAATCCGTTGTGCATCGCCACTCAGGCCCGGGTCTTTGCGGAAAATATCTCTGATTGATTTTATAATGCCTCCTATGTTGCTCATAATCTTTTCTTCTTTTTAGAGTCCTGCTCAATTTGTTTGACCGTTTTTTCAAAATCGTCCGGTTGCTTATCCTTCTCTGCAATTGATTTCATCCGATACTTTTGATATTCGTTTTCAGCAAAGCTAATAGCCAGTTCGTGTGTTATCCTTCCAGCATCTTTAAGGATTTCACGGTCGTTGAGCGATAAAAATCCGTGTAGTTTTTCAACCCAGTCTTTCATATACATTGGTATTCTTCGCATTGCCTGACCTTCAGCGAATATGAGATACTGTTCTACCAAATTATTTAGTGCCGCTAATTCTTCCTCAGTTAAATAATTTTTTGCAATGGAAACATCTTGTTTTCTTGGTTTTGTACCTCGCCAATTAGTTAGCCCCATATAGGGCGATTCGCTGTTTGCTCTGCTTTTTATGATTTCTGCTGCCGTTTGGCCTGTTATAGCCCAGTGCATCTTATTCTGTACTGTTTTGAAGAATAAGATGCTTGTATCTAAAGTAGGGTCGTAGTCCGTGCTTGTAGCATAAATGTCGGTTATTTTTTGATAAAATCGCTTTTCAGAAGTTCGTATATCCTGGATTCTTCTGAGTAATTCGTCAAAATAATCAAACGGAACATCCGGGTTTTTCAATCGCTCATCATCCATTACAAAGCCCTTAACGATGTACTCTTTGATATGTTGAGTTGCCCAAATCCTGAATTTGGTCGCAACATTGGATTTTATTCTGTAGCCGACTGAGATAATGGCATCGAGATTATAAAATTTTTGCTTTCGCTCTACCATTCTGTTTCCCTCCTTTTGAACTTGTAAGAAATCCTTACAAGTTGCATCTTCCTGTAATTCACTCTCTTCAAATATGTTTTTTAAGTGAATAGTGATGTTTTGAGAGGTTGTTTGAAACAGTTTAGCCATTGATTTTTGGGTTAACCAAACGGTTTCATTTTCAAGCCTGACGTCAATTTTTGTCTGGCCGCTTTCTGTTTGATATATGATGATTTGAGAATTGCCCATTGGTTATGCTACTTTATATAATTCGTTTTCTAATTCCTTAATGGCTTTGCCGTATGCTTCACGACTGCCAAATGCTTTGATGATTTCGGTTACCGAACCAAATTCATTAATTGGCGGAACAGTCAAAATTTGAATATTCTCTATGTTTTCAATGCCTTGGTCTGCGTATTTGTCGAGCAATGCTTCTAATACTTTTCGGGCTTGTTCGCCGTATTTGGTAAAGTAGTTGCGTTTCTTCACGTTGTTTGCCCGTTCTTTTCTTGTCATTGGTGGTTGGTCATATGCCACGTGGCATATTAAATCAAATAAATCCACTTGCTTGTCAACTGCTTCATACAACGCTTCCACCATTACGCCCTGTTCAATCAATTCAGCAATGATGGCTTCTTTGCGGTCTGAACCTTTCCACTTGTTCAGAAAATCATCTAAGGACGCAAACTGCTCTTTGATGATTTCTTTGGTGTGGTCTTTCAAACTGGTTGTGATGGGTCTGCCGTGTTGGTCAAAATACAATTCCCGGCTGATTAAAACTGACACATCAACACCGTTTACATACACCTTTTCTCTCGGCTCGTTTACGGAAGATGATGGAAATGTTGTTTCAGGATAACTGATTTCAGGAGGAATAATTTCAATTCCTTCACCTGTTTCAATGTCAATGATTGGGTCGGTGTTTTGTTCTTCTTCATCAATAATATCTCCTAAGTCTATTGTTTCTTTAACTGGTTTAATTCTGATTGGTTCACCGTCAAATTGTGGGTCCGCAAAAAGGTCTGTTGCATTTCTGAAATCCAAAATGGTGAAATACAGTTTGCCGTATTCTTCATTGATTCGTGTTCCTCTACCGATGATTTGTTTGAACTTGGTCATCGAATTGATGTTGCTGTCCAATACAATCACTTTGCAGGTTTGAGCATCAACGCCTGTGGTCATCAATTCGGAAGTGGTGGCAATTACAGGATATTTTTCTTCGGGATTAATGAAGTTGTCTAACTCTCGCTTACCTTCGTCATTATCCCCTGTAATCTGCATGATGTATTTGTAGTTCTCGGCAACCAAATCAGGATTGTGTTTAGCTAATGCGGTTCGCATTCTTTCTGCGTGGTCAATGTCCACACAAAAAACAATGGTTTTGGCGAAGCGGTCGTAACCTTTTAGAAACTCAGTTACTTTTTTGGCAACTAAATCGGTTCTTTCTTCAATCACCAAATTTTTATCAAAATCTTTTCGATTATAAATACGGTCTTCAATTTCGTTTCCATCTTTGTCGGTTTTGCCTTGTTCGGGTCGCCAACCTTCAGCATCCACATTTAAAGCAACTCTAACCACACGATAAGGAGCAAGGAAACCATCATCAATTCCTTGTCGCAAAGAGTAAGTATAGACTGGGTCCCCAAAATATTCGGTGTTGCTTGCTTCGTTGGTTTCCTTTGGTGTGGCTGTCAAACCAATATGCGTAGCGTTTTGGAAATAGGTTAAAATTTCTCTCCAACTGCTGTCATCTTTTGCACTTCCTCTGTGGCACTCGTCAATTACAATAAGGTCGAAAAAGTCTCTTGAAAACTGTTTGTAAACATCGGCTACTTCGTCTGTTCCTGAAAGTCCCTGATACAATGCCAAATAGATTTCAAAGCTCTTATCAATTTGCCTATGTTTTACCACAGTCATTTTATCCTTGAAATGTTTGAAGTCGCTTCTGCGTGTCTGGTCAATTAAAGCATTTCTGTCTGCTAAAAACAGAATACGTTTTTTTGCTCCGCTTTTCCAAAGGCGGTAAATGATTTGAAAAGCAGTGTATGTTTTTCCTGTCCCTGTTGCCATTACTAGCAGAATTCTGTTCTGTCCGTTGACAATGGCTTCAACTGTTCTGTTTACTGCAATCTGTTGGTAGTATCTCGGTTTGCGGTTTGTGCCGTCAAAATAGTAGTCTTGCGAAATGATTCTTTCCGCTTCGGGAGTTTCAATGCCTTTATACTTTTTGTATTTCTGCCACAGTTGTTCAGGAGTAGGGAAGTCGTCTAAATTGATTTCCGTTTCAATGTTTCCGTTTGTCACTGTGCGGTCGTGAAATAAAAATCCGTCTCCGTTGCTGCTGAACACACAAGGAATATCCAATATTTGAGCATAGTCCAAACCCTGCTGTATTCCTGCTCTTACCGAATGGTTGTTGTCCTTTGCTTCAATAATTGCAATAGGAATATTCGGTTTGTAATATAGAATATAGTCGGCTCGTTTTCTTGTTCCTCTTGCTGTGATTTTCCCTCTAACGTAAATCTTGCCATCAGTAAAAGAAACTTCCTCCAATATTTGCAATTGCATATCCCAACCTGCTTTTTCCAAAGCAGGAGTAATGAACTTGGTGCAAATATCTCTTTCTGAAAGTGTCTTTTTATTCATTCTTTAGTTCTCAAAATATAGTTTAGCAAAATACATATTTCTGTCCGAGTGGTGGCAAAAAAAAGCTCTTTTGGTTTTGTGAAGTGTCGGCTTGTGTGTCGGGCAAAACCAAATGTGCCATTTGTGTGGCTGGCTAAAATTGTTTTTAAAAAATGTGCGGTGGGAGAAAAATAAAAAACATAGGGTCGGCAATGATTGTCGGATTATTCGTTGTCCGTTTGTAATATCGTTTCTATGTCTTTGGTCACCTGTCAAAATAGTTAACTTTCAATTTTAGTTTTGGTTATCTGTCCAATGTTCGGAGTGTCGCCCTACCATTGACTATAACATCCGGCGCATTGGCGAAGTTTGCCAGCACAAAATAGGAATAAAAGCTGAATCGAAGCGGGCAAATTTAGCCAATGCGCTGTTGTACGAAGTTTGCATTGCGAACTACCGATAAATACCTGC
>SCQV01000258.1 GCA_004299085.1 Chitinophagaceae bacterium
ACAAAGAGCCTTATTCTATAAAATAATTTTCTTTTTGTACCTTTCGCTTTCAAACAATTTACACAGATGAAACGCTTTTCTTTTTTCCTAAGCATGGCAATGCTGATGGTATTTGTTGTCAATGCTCAAATTAAGCTTCCTCAGGTTTGGAAATTTCATACGGGTGATGATCCACAATGGTCGGAACCTGGTTTTAATGACAGTCAATGGGAGCATATTAAAATAGGCAGTCCGTGGGAGAATGAAGGTCATCCCGGTTATGATGGTTTTGCATGGTATCGTGTGAAAGTGGTTATTCCTTCGTCCTTAAAAAATAGTTCAGCACTGAGCCGGTCGTTGAAAATCGCGTTAGGGGAAATAGATGATGGTGATCAAACCTATTTAAACGGGAAGATTATCGGGCAGAATGCAGAGATGGGCGGAACTATTGAACAGGGAGATTATAATGCGGAACGCGTGTATGTGTTGCCGATAGACGATCCTGCCATTCACTGGGATCAGGAAAATACAATTGCAGTCCGGGTATTTGATCATGGCGGCAATGGCGGTATGTGGGCAGGGTCTTATAATATAAATACAACCGGTATCAGCGATTTTGTAACGATTGATGATCATACAGACAATTTTCATTTCAGGGAAAGAACGCATTTAAGCAAAAAGATCATGCTGAAATCTTCTGCGGATCAATATACTTTTTCCGGTAAGTTAACCATCAGCGTTATCAATCCTGACAATCATCAAGCAATCTGGGAAAAAACAATTCCAGCGAGTTTTACCGGGTCAAAACCGTTTGACTATACCTATGCTTTTACTTTATCCGGAGGTCAATCGTATGAAGCCAAATATGTGTTTACAGATAGCCATTCTAAAGAAAGCGTTACAGCTACCGAAGGTGTTCCTTATATCTTAACCCCAACTGCCTCGCCCAAGCCCCAAATAAACGGAGCTACAGTAACTGGTGTCCGTCCGGGGCATCCGTTTTTGTTCCGTGTGCCTGCAACTGGGAAAAGGCCTATGGAATTTTCAGCTCAACACCTTCCTGAAGGATTACATATAGACCGGGAAACCGGTATTATTTCAGGAGAAATCAATACGGCTGGCAGTTATGAAGTAAGATTAACAGTAAAGAATGCTTTAGGTGCAGACAGCCGGGATTTAACTATAAAAGTAGGTGATATGATTGGCTTAACGCCTGCTATGGGATGGAATAGCTGGAATGTGTGGGGATTGAGCGTGAATGAAAAGAAAGTAGAAGCAGCAGCCGATGCGATGATAAAAAATGGATTAGCTGATCACGGATGGACTTACATCAACATTGATGATGGCTGGGAGAGGCCTGAACGTGCCGCCAATGGGGAAATAGTGCCCAATAATAAATTTCCTGATATGAAAGCCCTTGCCGGCTATATTCATAATGACGGATTAAAGATGGGCATTTATTCTTCTCCCGGGCCAAAAACCTGCGGCGGATTTACCGGCAGCTATCAGCATGAGGCACAGGATGCACAAACCTATGCCAAATGGGGGATTGATTATCTGAAGTATGACTGGTGTTCTTATGGAGAAATAGCTCCTCAGAATCCCAATTTATATTGGTTACAGAAACCATATAAGCTGATGGATAGCGCTTTGCAAATAGTTGACAGGGATATTTATTTCAGCCTTTGCCAATATGGTATGGGAGATGTATGGAAATGGGGCGCTGAAGTAGGCGGTAATTCATGGCGTACGACAGGTGATATCCGGGATAACTGGGAAAGCATGTCGGGCATTGGATTTAACCAGGGGAAATGTGCACCTTATGCAGGTCCCGGTCATTGGAATGATCCGGATATGTTAGTTGTTGGAAAAGTGGGGTGGGGTCCGAGCTTGCATCATACGCATTTAACTCCCGATGAACAATATACGCATATCAGCTTATGGTGCTTATTGTCCGCACCATTATTGATTGGATGCGATATGACTCATATGGATGATTTTACCAGGAGCCTGCTAACGAATGATGAAGTGCTGGCAGTTGATCAGGATCCATTAGGGAAAGAAGCTACGCAGATTGCAGAAACCGATTCAGTTCGTATTTATGAGAAAGATTTAGCTGATGGCAGCAAAGCAGTCGGACTATTTAATGTAAGTACACAGCCTGCTTCTATCCATCTTGATTTCTCTCCCTTAGGATTGAATGGTGAACAAAAATTACGTGATTTATGGAGGCAGAAAAATATAGGAACATTTACAGGAAGCTATGTGGCAAAGAATATTCCTTCACACGGAGTATTGTTGTTGAAAATAACAGCCATGAAATAGAGAGATCGAAAGAGGTCTTTAACTTTCCCATAAGACGGTTTTTAACCACGAATGCACGAATAAAATCCTTTCTTAACGTTGTTATTTTAGGAGATTATTGAAGCTATTCGTGTGTGCGTGTTAGACGGTTTTCCGAAATATTAATTTTTGCATTAATGCATGAATAAATTTGGTTCCTTACAAAATCAAATTGTTTTATCATTCGTACATTCGTGGTTAATATTGACAAGTAACACTTTATGTCGTGTGAAATCACTTCATCAGAATATGGGAACTTATGTTGCTCTCCCTATAAGTTAATTTATTTTTAGCTGATAAGTCAGGAATTCAGTATCTGGCAGTTGCCTTTCAAATCCCATTTTTTCATACAATCTCTGGGCAGTTAAATTATTGGTGGCAGTAGAAAGTTTCACAAATTCCCCACCGGTAGATTTGGCAAATTCAAACGCTGCCCTGATTAAAGCCTCACCGGTTCCCTGCTGGCGAAATTCTTTTTCTACATAGAGATCATTCAGGATCCAATAACGGATTGCACGACCAGAAGAATAGCCCGGATATAATTGTGTAAAGCCAACAGGAATTGTCTCACCCCCTTTTTGAATGAAAGCAACAAAAATAACGGATTCGTTGTTGTCTAATCTTTCCTGAATAAAATCATGAGCCAGTTGAATATCTGACGGCTGATTATAAAATATCCGGTATTTATTGAACAGGTCAACTACCAAATGACTTTCCGAATTATTAATTCTTTTTATTTCCATCATAAATTTTACAAATAACTTTTTATCTCGCTCCCGGCGGGCAATGTGTTTCTAAAAAATCGGTCAGTAAAGTATATAAATGCGCTGTTGTTCCTACTCCTTCCGAAAGTCCATGCGTTCTGTTTGGATATTCCATCATCGTAAATTGTTTTCCCGCCGCCACCAGCGCATTAATGAGGGCTTCCTGATTCTGATAATGTACATTATCATCGCCACTGCCATGAATAATCAGCAGATTGCCTTTTAATCCGGCGGCATGATACACAGAAGAACCTTCTTTATAATATTTTTCATCCTGCGGTATTAATCCCATATAACGTTCTTCATAAATGCAATCATAATAGCGCATATTGGAAACACCCGCCACCGCCATGCCGGTTTTATAAATATCCGGATATTGGAACAGCAGGTTTTGCGTGGAGGATCCACCACCACTCCAGCCCCAAACAGCGATACGGCTTGTATCCACCCAGGGCCATTGCAATATTTTTTTCGCTGCCATGGCCTGGTCATGAATATTCAGGATACCGATGTTTCTATAGATTGCATGACGCCACGCTGCTCCTTTGGGCGCCGGTGTCCCACGGTTATCCAAAGAAATGATCACATAGCCCATATCTGCCAATTGCTGATACCACGGATTCGGACTGAACACATCTTTTACTGTGCAGCTTGCCGGTTCGCCATACACATAAAAAAGTACCGGATATTTTTTAGTGGAATCAAAATTCACAGGCCTGATCATCCAGCCATCCATCGTTACATTATCAGCAGTGGTTACTTGAAAGAAGGTTTCCGGATTATGCATCAGAAAGGCCAATTGCTCTTTATTAAACCGTTCATCTTCCTGCTTTTTCAAAATCGTGTATGGATTTAATTTTATAAAATCGGCGGAAGGGGGGGTAACATGATTTGAAAAAGAATGAACCGCGTACATGCCATCGGGGGAAACATCGTCTTGATGAGTCCCTTCTTCATCCATGGGCGAGATACGAGTTAGATTTCCTGCGCCATTCAAATTCACTTTATAAAGATATTGCCGCGTAGCATTTTCAGGCGAAGCATAAAAATATAAGATACCGTGTTCCCTGTCTATTCCGGCCACATCCATCACATCATAATATCCTTTGGTGACTAAATGATCATGTGAGCCATCTCTATCCATCATATACACATGCCGCCATCCGTCTTTTTCTGTTGTCCATAAAAACTTTTTCCCGTTATCAATCCAATCCCATCCGGGACGATCATATTGCCAGAAATAATTAATATCTATCCAGGTGGAACTTCCTTCTGTATAGAGTACTTTTGAATCTCCATGATGTACATTCACGAGATAAAGCCAAGTAGTATCCTGCCTGCGATTCAATTGCTGCACCATTAACTGACTATCGTTATTGGCCCATTCCATTCTTGGCAGATAATGTTGGTAAGGATTACCCGGAATATGTATCCATTTTGTTTTTGCGTTGGCAATATCCACCACACCGATTTTAGCTGAAGAAGGATCATAACCCACCTTAGGATATTGAACGGGCACGACGAAAGAATAAATGGAATCTGTAGTATTCAGCATCAGATAATCCCTGACTCCGCTGGCATTCACCTGCCAGTACGCGATGGATTTACTGTCCGGGCTCCATCGAAAACCATCGCGACAAAACAGTTCTTCCTCATAAGCCCAGTCGAAGGTGCCGTTGATGATCTTTTCTGTGCCGTCAAAAGTCAGTTGTTTTATATCTTCTGTTTGCAGATTTTCAACATAAAGATTATACTCACTTACGAAAGCTGCTTTCGTTCCATCGGGAGAAATTTTAGCAAACTGTAAAGAAGATTCCGGTAATCCTTTTCCTAATTGGAATAATTTTTTATCTCTTGCATCATAAATCCAAAAATCACCGCGGGTATGCGCACGCCATACGCGTTGGGAATTGGTAAAAATGATCAGCTTTTGATGCTCAGGATACCAGGTATAAGATTCTACACGTAAAGGTTCTGAAGAATCAGCAGGTGTAAGCTCTGCGGAAGTGGCAATCACCTTTTGAGAAAAATGATTGGCAGGATCATATTCTGTAATGTTATAGCCGTTATCATTCCTTTCTAACTTAGTAAATAAATGCCCCGTTTTTTCCCATTGAATACCTCTGAAATTATTCAGATCAGGAATATTGAAAGGTGCATTCCATTGCAGGCTTTTGTAAGACCAGGCACGGGGAAGAGGTTGTGCACTGGAACAAAAAAAGATGAAAGCGCTAACGCACACAGCAAAAGCACATTTGAATACGAAGATTATACGT
>SCQV01000259.1 GCA_004299085.1 Chitinophagaceae bacterium
ACAATGGCTAAAGGCAGCCAGCATATTTTATGAAGCAAAGAAGCCTTTTCGGATTTCAACGCTTTAAAAAACCAGACAATAATAAGAACCACTAAAAGATAGGCTAATCCGCGATGTATGAATTGGACAGTTATCAGGTTATCTGCGATATTACTGATGGCGGGTTGCATTCTAAACATACCGTAAGGAATGGTGTATCCATTGATGCTGGGCCATGTGGGAGCGGCCAGTGCGGCATGAAGCCCTGCCATAAAGCTACCATAAACTAACTGAATAGTCAATATGATCAGAATGGAAACCGTTAACTTCTTCAGGGGCGGATTAACAGTCCTTTTAGCGGGCTTTACAATTAATGATAAAGCGAACCATAAAGTATAACAAAGCAATACCATAGCTGTAATGAAATGGGTGGCTAATTTAAAGTGGTTGACCCTGATATTATCTCCCACCAACCCGCTTTCCACCATGATCCAGCCGACCACTCCCTGTAATCCGCCTAATAAAAACAGGATGATCATAGGTTTTACCATGCCTTTGGTAAATCTTTTTTGTATTAAAAATATGATAAATGGAATCAGAAATACGACACCTAACAAACGTGCCCACAAACGATGGAACCACTCCCAGAAAAAAATAAATTTGAAATTGCTGAGTGTAAAGTCAGCATTCAGCAAGCGGTATTGCGGCGTTTGCTGATATTGATGAAAGGCAGTCATCCATTCCTGGTGATTCAACGGTGGAATGGCGCCTATAATAGGATCCCAGTCGGTAATGGATAGTCCCGAACCCGTGAGCCGGGTAATGCCGCCCAGCATCACCTGTATCATAATCATAAAAACGCCCACCAAAAGCCAGACAGCCACAGGACGTGTTCTGTGCGAGTTTATCAAATCTTCCATAGCTCGCGCAAAGGTAATTCAGATTTGGCTGATTAAAAGGTGCCCTTGTCTGAAAAGTTACCATTACATGCAGCGTTTTCTCAAAGGAAATTGTCTTACTAATAAAACCTCGATGAAAACATTCTATCTTTTTATAATGATGCTTGTAGCATTTCCGTCGTTTCTTTATGGTCAAACCTGGTGGAAGCTGGAAAATATACATGCAGATTTCGGTGGCGGGTTTGGCGGCGATCCTGGTTTTAGCTGGACCGATTTGGAAAATCAATCGTATAGCGCATCATTCCCGGACTATCGAGCTTCAGACCTTCGCCCTTATTATGGATTGATTGATATCCGGTTGAGCGGCGTAGCCCGTGCATCCGTGACAGCAGGATTGTATCCTTACAGCAAAAAACGTGGTGATTACAATGGAAGAAAGGAATGGAAAACAGGCATTTTTTATGAGTATCAGGCGCTGCCGGGACCAAAATATACTAATTCAAGACGTTATTCAACTTACCAGGATACAACCAGTTATTTATATTTAAACTTCAACGAACGCCGCCAATATTTGGGAATTACGAATTCCATCACCTTCAGAACCAACCCTGAAAGCAGGTTAAACCTGTTCGGTGGGGCGGGATTAGATTTTGGATGGAGTATTGCAGGAAAGATCAATGCGTTTGATTCAAAAAATATTTCGGTTCGTTCTGATTTGGGGACTTATGTAACCACTCTTAATGTGGATCAGAACACGCATTACCGTACCTATTCCTCTTTTCTGGGAAGCTTGCATCTCTTTTATGGATTAGGAATACGGTTCCTGCATCATTTTTATCTTTCTTATTCCGGCGGTTTCGATATTCAGTATATTGATTATTTCCATGCATCAAATGGTGGGAACCTGTTTCTTTTTGAAAAATTTGATTTGTCTATCCCTTTGGAAGGAAGAAAAGAGTTTTGAGTATATACTAAAGATATATACTTTTATAGGATTATGTATATAAGGCGTGTAGCCCTGATTTTAGAGTGTTCTTTCTTTGCCTTGAAGCAAAGAAAGAACCAAACCTTGCCTGCCGGCTAGGCAGGGAAAATTCAAGACTGACGAAAAATGACTAAAATTTGCTCCATTCCGCTACGGAAAATAATGCTCCGGTTGACATTTAGTCAAGATGAACTTTTCCTTTACTCAGCATCTACTCAAATCCAACCATATTTTCCGTTTAACGCTCCATTTTGCAAATTTCTTAACCCACGCCTAAGGCGTGGCTGGCTGTCATTTTTCTAAGGTCGCTGTAGCAAAGCCATGATTTCCATAGGCTACGCGAACAAAATACCTAATTCAATACTTTTATTTAAAACAGAACAATGAAAACTTTATCATTGAAACTTGATGAATAGATTTTTAATGACACAGAGGAAATTACCTCGAAATTGAAATTGGCCCGTAACCGGTATATTAATGAGGCTTTGAGCTTGTATAGTCGGGTTAATAAGAGGAAATTGTTAAAGAAGCAATTGAAAAGAGAATCAGCTCTGACAGAGAAAGAATCCATGAAGGTATTGGCTGAGTTCGGAAAATTGATGGATGAAGGTTAAACAATTCGATTTATGGCTGGCTGATTTGAGCCTTGAAAGAGGAACCGAACCTGGAAAGACAAGACCTGTAGTCGTTATCCAGACGGATCTTTTAAACAGCGAATACCCTTCTACGGTTATTTGTCCTGTTACAACCAATGTGCAAAGTGAAATTCAAATTCTCAGGGCTCATTTACATAAAGGTCAATTAAAAAATCTAATGATTATCCGTTTATGTGCAGGTTAAAAGAATAGAACGCAGATTGTTATGATCTAATAAGACAATCGCAGATTATCAATCACATTTGGCCAAATCACGTGTAAAATATGATTCGCCTTCGGCGCAGATCATAAAAAATCATGAAAACCTG
>SCQV01000260.1 GCA_004299085.1 Chitinophagaceae bacterium
CATTCCATATCATCATTTGTCGCCGGTTTCAAATCATCTGCCACCAAACGTATTAATGAATTTAGAAAAACGCCTAAAAAACCTGTATGGCAATCCCGTTTTCATGATCATATTATCCGTAATGAATCTGAACATAACCGGATAGACCAATATATTTTATCAAATCCTCAGAATTGGAATGGCGATAAATTTTTCGATAAATTATAACCTATGCCCGAAATCATCCATACCAGAAAAATATTCTCCCTTTCTGAAGTTACCCGCAGCATCCAACATACACTGGCGAAGCGATATACCAGCACTTTTTGGGTAAAAGCTGAAATGATCAAATTGAATTATTATCCGCATTCCGGTCATTGTTATCCCGATTTAGTGGAAAAATCCGATGAGAAAATTATTGCGCAGTTCAGGGCTAATCTTTGGAGAAATGATTATCTGAGGGTTAATCATGAATTTCAAAAGATCTTGAAAGAGCCGTTAAAGGATGGTATCAAAATTCTGTTGCTGGCTGAAATCAGTTTTGATGCAGTCTATGGAATCTCACTCCATATCCAGGATATTGATCCTTCTTTTACCTTAGGTGATTTGGAAAAAGAAAAGCAGGAGGCAATTCGACAATTGAGGAAAGATCTGTTATTTGATGCAAATAAAAAGCTGCCCATTCCCCTGCTTCCTCAGCGTATTGCCATCATCTCAGTGGAAACCAGCAAAGGTTTTGCCGATTTCCGGAAAGTCATTGACAACAATGAATGGGGCTACCGGTTTTTTTATTTTTTATTTCCGGCACTTTTACAGGGTGACCGTGCGGTGGAATCCATTACCCGGCAATTAAAACAAATTCAGAAAGTAAAACATCACTTCGATGTGGTGGCTATCATTCGCGGGGGTGGGGAAGATGTCGGCTTATCCTGCTATAATCATTTTGAATTATCAAAGAGGATTGCTGAATTTCCATTGCCGGTCATTACAGGTATTGGCCATGCAACTAATGAAACAGTGACTGAAATGGTCGCCTTCCATAATGCCATTACGCCCACGAAAATGGCTGAATGGTTGATTCAAAAGTTTCATAATTTTTCAGTTCCAGTCAACGAAGCAAAAGACACTATTATTAATCAATCGGGAATATTAATTCAGGATGAGAAAGTCAAATTCCAAAACCTGATCAAGTATTTTCGTTCAGTAACTCAAAACAGAATTATAATGAGTAAGAATCTGTTGCAAAGACAAAGCTCCGTATTGATCCAACAAGCGAAGTCCCTTTGCACTCAATCTTCCGGTGATATTACCAGGCTGAATATTATCTTGAAAAAAGCGTTACTTTTATTTCATCAAAATAAACGTTCGGTATTGGACAACGTAGAAAGAAATATTACGAATATGAGTCCTGAAAAGGTATTAAAACGCGGATACAGCATTACATTGGTGAATGGTAAAGCCGTTAAGCAATTTAACGAAGTAAAAAAAGGAGATATCATCAAGACTGTGTTATCGAAAGGCCGGATATTAAGTGAAATACAATCTACCCAAAAATAAAAAGAAAATGAGTGAAACTGTTGATTACACCGAAGCATTCAATGAATTACAGGAAATTGTTGCAGAAATTGAAGAAGGAGAAATTTCCGTGGATGAACTTTCTGCCAAAGTGAAACGTGCCGCCCAATTGATAAAGATTTGCAGAAAAAAGCTGACTTCCACCGAAGAAGATGTCCATAAAATATTGAAAGAATTAGAAGAGAAAGATGCTGGAGAGGATTCCTGAAACGGACTTACTGTAAATAAATGAAGACGCCAATCAGTATATTTCTTATCATTCTTTTACCACTATTCAGCATGGCACAGGCTAAAACAGACAATTTTTTAAAAGACCTGCTGTTAAAAGATAAAGACAGCATTTTACAAATAATATTACACCATCCTGAAGAATATCGTGGTCAAATTATTTACACGCAAATAAATCGGGATAAAAACAATGCCCCGTCTTTTAAAAATTATTACTATCACGTTGACCCACTATTTTATTTTAATCCTGCTTCCACGGTTAAAATGCCTTTGGCGTTTTTATCTTTGGAAAAGTTAAACAGCATGCATATTCAAGGAGTGAATAAATTTACGCCTATGCTGATTGATAGCAGCTATGCAGGACAAACTTCAGAACACAGTGATTCCACTGCAGAAGATGGCTATCCTTCGATTGCACAATATATTCGGCGGGCTTTTTTAGTCAGTGATAATGATGCGTATAACCGTATGTATGAATTTGCAGGCCAGCAAACGATTAATCGCAAGTTACATCAGAAAGGATATAAGGATGTTCGTATCATCCGGCAATTTCTTCCCATGAATGAAGATGAAAACAGGCATACCAATGCCATCCGGTTTGTAACGAAAGAAGGGAAATTAATCTATCGCCAGCCACCTGCTTATAATACCGATTCTTTTGATTTTACTAAGGTGGTATTTTTAGGAAAAGCACATTATGATTCGCATGACAGCCTTGTCAATGCTCCGATGGATTTTACCAGACAAAACAATATTTCATTGGAAGATTTACAACAGATAGCGCAATCGGTGTTATTTCCAAATTCAGTTCCAAAATATAAACGTTTTGATTTAACTCCGGATGATTACCGGTTCTTATATCAGTGTATGTCACAGTATCCATCCGAAACGAATTATCCGAAATATGATTCATCCGAATATGCTGACAGTTATGTGAAATTCTTTTTTAAAGGAGAAAAAATACCCTCCTATATCCGCGTTTTCAATAAGGTGGGCTGGGCTTACGGTTTTTTGACAGATATAGCTTATGTGGCAGATTTTAGACATAAGATAGAATATATGCTTAGCGCTACAGTTTATGTAAACAGTGATGGTGTTTTGAATGATAATAAATACGATTATGATACAATGGGATATCCGTTTCTCCGAAAGGTAGGAAAAACGATTTATCAATACGAGTTATCAAG
>SCQV01000261.1 GCA_004299085.1 Chitinophagaceae bacterium
AATGGACAAAAAGTTTCTGCTGAATTATTAGCCTCCATGTATGATATATCACTGGATGCTTTCAGACTAAATCAATGGCAACTGCCGGATATTTATCCGGATGTTTCAGGAAGGGTTAATTGGAGTGGGAATAATAATTTCAGAGACAATGGGTCATTAAGCCTTTTCTCTCATGAACCAAAGAATTATCCATCTTATGAAAAGATTTATCCTTCGTTGAAATGGTTTGGATATGACTTTTTTAAAAGATATAATGCGTATGTTGGCGGTGATGCAAACGGGATTAATCCTGGACTAATTCGTAATTATTCATTTACTATGCCTGTTCCCGTATCAGATGCTCAACGACAAATGAAAAACAAGGGAAACATAATTTCAGAAAGCACAAATATAAGTGATACTGCATTTAATAACCTCAATAATCAAAGCCTACAAAATATTGTCTCGAGAAAAAACTTCAATGAAACGGCTTTCTTCTTTCCTCAGTTGCATACCGATGATAGTGGTCATGTGATATTTTCGTTTACCATGCCGGAAGCATTGACCAAATGGAAGTTGATGATGTTTGCTAATACAAAAGATATGCAGTTTGCTTATTCGGATAAAGAAGTGGTTACACAAAAACCACTAATGATACAAGCCAATGCACCTCGTTTTGTAAGACAGGGAGACCAACTAATATTTTCGGCTAAAGTAAGTAATCTAAGTAAAGATAACTTGAACGGGAATGCACAATTGGAATTAACGGATGCGGTTACAGGAAAACCGGTAAATGATTTATTTAAAAATATAAATACTACACAATCTTTCGATGTAAATGCAAGCCAAAGCACTGCAGTAAAATGGAATATAACTGTTCCTGAAAATTATACCGGAGCATTGGAGTACAAAGTAGTGGCTTCCGCAGGAAATTTCAGCGATGGAGAGCAGGATGTATTGCCTGTTTTAACTAATAAAACATTCGTTATAGAAAGTCTGCCTTTGAATTTCCGTGGCAATGGTGATCATCACTTTGACTGGAAAGTTTTGAATCAACTCGGACAATCTTCATCCATGCAACCAATAGGACTTACCATAGAATATGCCGGAAATCCGGTATGGTATGCGGTTCAGGCTTTGCCATTTTTAGATGAGGATAATCAACAAAGTACTGATGTTTTATATAATCGTTTTTATGCCAATGCGCTTAGCAGCGTTATTGCAAAAGACATTCCTGATTTCCAATACATTATGCATGCCTGGCTGACTAAAGATACCCATGCGCTAAAAAGCTCGTTGGAGCAAAATGAAAATCTGAAAACAGTCTTATTACAGGAAACACCCTGGGTAAGGGCTGGACAAGGTGAAAGTGCTCAAAAACATCGGGTAGCTGAATGGTTTGAGGGAAAAGACTTTAAAGCGAGCATGCAGGAAGCTGTTATGAAGCTGAAACAATTTCAGTTATCAAACGGAGGCTTTAGCTGGTTTAAAGATATGCCGGACAACCGTTTCATCACTCAACAAATTGTTACCGGTATCGGCCATCTGAAGCAATTGCAGGCATGGCCCCGGGAAGAAACTGCTTCCTTAAATGATATGGTTCAAAAAGCAGTTCCCTATTCAGATGCAAGAATGAAAGAGGACTATGAACAAATAATAAAACAAAATGCCAAAGATCCACAAATTAATTCTTTAGAGATTCAGTATTTGTACATGCGTAGCTTTTTCCCTGCTATCAAAATGGAAGATTCAGTGAAGAGTGCTTATTTATTTTTTCAAAAGCTTGCTGCAAAACAATGGCTGAATAAGTCGCCCTATATGCAGTCTATGACGGCGTTGGCATTATTCCGTTCCGGAAATGTTGCAACTGCCAAATCTATCTTGCAATCTTTATCTGAAACGTCCATCAATGATCCGGTTAAAGGCATGTACTGGAAAAATAATCAGTATGGCTATTTATGGTATCAGGCGCCGTTGGAAGCGCAGGCAGTTTGTATAGAAGCATTTAACGAGATTAATCATGACACCAAAACGGTCAGTAATCTTTGTACCTGGTTGCTGACCCAAAAACAAACTCAACATTGGGTAACGAACCGGGCTACTGCAGATGCTATTTATGCCCTGTTGATTGCGGGCAATCAATGGACATCCGCTACCCCTTCAATAACGATAAAATTAGGCGAGAAAGCTTTTGGCATTCATCAGAAAAATAGTGAAGCGGGTACCCAATATAAAAAAGAATATATTCCGGGAAAGGAAGTTACAGCAGATATGAGTAAGGTGAAGGTCCATATAAAAGATGCTGCAAAAGATGAACCCACCTGGGGCGCTTTATATTTTCAATATTTTGAGGATATGAATAAGGTCGAAAATAGTTCCTCCTCTCCTCTGACTATTGAACGTCAAATATTGTTGGAAAGAAATACTTCTAATGGCCAGGAATTAATTCCTATCGCCGAAGGGACTAAACTAAAAGTGGGAGATAAAGTTCAGGTGAGGCTGGTAGTGAAAATAAATGAAGATATGGATTATGTTCATCTGAAAGATGTCCGTGCATCCTGCATGGAGCCATTGCAAACGTTAAGTGGATATCAATGGCAGAATGGAACAGGATATTATTTTACAATGACAGATGCTGCGGTACATTATTATTTTGGGCACTTGAATAAGGGCACTTATGTATTTAGTTATCCGGTTTATATTACGCATGCGGGCGATTATACCGGAGGGTTGAGCACCATTGAATGCTTATATGCGCCTCAATTCAGGGCACATTCAGAAGGAATACGGATTAATGTAAAATGATATAAGCCATTATAAATTATTATCTTATACTTAATCATTTCTCATATCTATTTTTCTGGCATCATTTTGGCCTTTATTAGTCCGATTATTTTGAATGATTGCACTATCTAATTTCCCTATGATCCAATTAACCAATTCTAAAAACTAACATAGTATGAAACGGGTATTTTTATTTGGGGCTGTATTAGGTGCAGCTATTATTTTCCTAAGCTCTTGTCACGGGAGAAACAATGGAGCGACTACGGCGGCACAGATTGATTCAGCAAAACAAGCGGTGATTGATTCTATGAACAGCTTGAATAATGTGAAGGAAACCAAAAATATGTTTGGTCACCAAAATGCCGCACCTTCGCCCATACATCATTATTATAGCCACACGGCACCGCAAAATTATCCTGCAAGCTCATCTCAGGCTCCTGTTGCCAGAAGAAAAAAATGGAACTGGAGTACTCCTGCCAAGGGAGCTGTGATCGGTGGAGTGGCAGGTGGGGCAGCCGGAGCCATTTTTGATAGAAAACACCGTGCAGCAGGTGCTGTTCTTGGCGGTCTAATAGGTGCAGGAGCAGGAACCGGTGCGGGTGTAATTATTGACAATCGAAAGAAAAAGCATCCACAATACTAACAGACTATCCGAAAAACGGCAGATGATTCATCCTCTTATCTGAATGGACCATCTGCCATGTTTTATACTTAACGAAGGTTCATTATTATGATTCCTTCCATCCGCCAGGAAGATAAATAAGAATCTCGTTTTCGATCTCAGATGTACATTATTCGAACATAAAAAACCCCTTCTCACTTATGCTTTTGTGAGTTTTGCTTTTCATACTCAGAATTCTTTACCCATAATGAAAAATCAATACTTTCAGGCTATTGGCTCGCAAAATGAAATCGCGGAAATCGGTAACATTTTTCTCAACGTCATCTTTTAGCTCTTTTTCATCTTTTACTTTCTTTGCCTTGCCGCAAAGAAAGTAACAAACCTTGCCTGCCGGCTAGGCAGGGAAAAGTCAAGGCTGGCGAAAAAA
>SCQV01000262.1 GCA_004299085.1 Chitinophagaceae bacterium
TCTCCGGATAGCAGGTATCGTCCCCTGGTATCCTATAACCAGTACGATGCTTTTGGGAATTTACTGGATGCTTCAAAAATAAATGATATACACTATTCCTACATCTGGGACTATAACAATGTATATCCCATAGCAGAAGCAGTCAATGCATCCCAATCCGATATAGCCTATACCAGCTTTGAAGCCGACGGCAAGGGTAACTGGACATTCAGCGGCACGCCTACTACAGCAGAAGGCGGTATTACAGGAACAATGTCTTACTCTTTAGCATCAGGAGCAATTTCCAAATCGGGATTAACTTCTTCCACTAAGTATATCGTTTCTTACTGGCTGTACTCAGGTGGAAGCATAAGCCTCAGCGGTGGAACCCTGAGTAACAGCATTACCGGATATACTTCCCGCGGCTGGACCTATCATGAAGTAACGGTGACCGGCGCCACCGGCATCAGCCTCTCTGGCAGCGGGTATATTGATGAGCTACGGCTCTATCCTGCCGATGCCCGGATGACCACCTATACTTATGAGCCTTTGACAGGCATGAGCAGCCGGTGCAGCCCTGATAATAAGATTGAGTATTATGATTACGACGGGCTGGGGAGATTACAAGATATTAAAGATATGGATGGAAATATTATTAAAACGTACCAGTACCACTATGCGTCCACTGGAAATTAAAACTCCCGCCAGATGAATTATCAATTTATCACAACAAGAAAATTCGGCTTATTATCCAAGGGTATCGTGTTCACTCTTTTAATGATGACGACCGGTATCTCGGCTATGGGAAAAAATTCAGGTAGGACTACCAGGAAAGACCAATCCAATATGCTGAAGTATAACCTGAATGGCAATAACGCTCCTACTGCCCGAGAGGAATATGCTTATACTTACCAGTGGCAAAGTTCCTTGAGCAGCCAAGTGGTTTATTTCAACAGCGTAGAAGTCCTTTCCCCTGTGTATGGAGGCATCATCAGTCTGAATATCGCGGAGGTAACCTCCGGCGGGACTGTGACCTTAAGCAGTGTACAAAACGCTTCCGGCGGCAGCGGCTCCTATACTTACCAGTATCAAAGCTCTACCGACGACCAGAACTGGACCAATATCAGCAGTACAACAGTTACCGGCCTTACCCAAATCACCTGGTTCCGGAGGGAAGTTACAGACGGCGATGGCGGGATGGCTTATTCCAACACCGTCCGGGTCAAAATAGCTCCTGCCACACCGGTTACCCTTACTCCCAATACCGTTACAGCCCCTGCTGCCGGCACAGCCGCCACTATTCCCATGCCTGCTTACCCGGGCGGCCTGATACCGGACAGTATGAACTACATTCAAAGCCGGACGTTCGTAGCGCCGGGCATGACCACCCTCTCTACCGCCAACAGCCAGACAGCTAATACGGTGGTGCACCAGTCCACCACCTACTACGACGGGTTGGGAAGGCCTATCCAGACCGTAGCGATGCAAAGCACCCCGGAGAATCATGACCTCATTTCGACTATCTTCTATGATGCTTACGGCAGAGTGGCTCAGCAATACCTGCCTTATGAAGACGGAGGAACTACCGGGCAGTTCCGTAGTGATGCCAGCGCACAGCAACCTGCTTTTTACAACAGCCAGTTCAGTAATACGGAAAGTTATGATTACAGCAACACCCAGTATGAGGCTTCTCCCCTGAACCGCGTACTGAAAACCACCGCTCCCGGCAATAGCTGGACAGGGCATGATGTGGGTACCGGCTACCTGTACCGTGCCAATGATCTCTATGATTCTGTAAAAATATGGACAATAGACACTACCGAAGATGCCCTGCCGGTGACCAGCGGCAACTATGACCCCGGCACACTCTATGTGACGGAAATCACCGATGAGAATGGTAATGAAACGCTGCAGTATAAGGACTTAGAAGGACAGGTGGTGTTAAAGAAAGTGGAGATAACCGACGCCATCAATCCAGGACATTCCGGCTGGCTTTGCACGTATTATGTGTATGACGACCTGAACAACCTGCGCTTTGTGATATCGCCCGATGCGGTGAACTGGCTGGAAGCAAACGGCTGGACACTGAACCAAACTATTCGTTATAATTTATGCTTTAGTTATCTCTATGATAGCAGAAACCGGATGATCATGAAGCAGGTGCCTGGCGGCGGAAAAACATATATGGTGTATGATCTGAGAGACAGGGTTGTATTCACTCAGGACTCTACGCTGCGCACACCCCCCTCAGGGGGGCAGGGGGGCTGGATCACTACTTTTTACGATGCGCTGAACCGTCCGGTGATGACGGCTTTGTATCCTTCATCTTCTTCCCGTGCCACTCTACAAACGATGATGGATAATACGAGCAGCTATACGACCAGCGAAGTCATTTATACCAACAATTCTCCCGCGCCTGCAAATATTGAAACCAACAGCCGCCAATGGGATGGCGCCCCGTCGCAATATACCGCTACGAATAGCATTACTTTTTTACCAGGGTTTACCAGTAATACCAATGATAACTTTACCGCTTCCATCAACCCTTCGGCGCAGGTAACCACTACCGATACTTTGTTCGAGACCGCCGCAGATAATCCCGTCCCCAACATCACCGGTTATGAGCCGCTGACTTATACCTATTACGATAATTATAGTTGGAGTGGAGCTAAGAATTTTGATAACAGTGAAGTAAACAATCTCAATGCAGGCAGCAATCTTTATGCAGACCCTGTAACACCTACTGCTTCCACCCGTGGATTGGTAACAGGAACCAAGATGAGGGTACTAAATCCTGTTGGTGGCACGGAGCAATGGCTGACCACTACCACCTATTACGATGATAAAGACAGGGTGACACAAACCCTCTCAGACAACATCACCGGCATGACGGATGAGCTGACCACGCAGTATGACTTTTCCGGTAAAGTGTTGAGCACCTACTTAGACCATAAGAACGCCCGCAGCGCCACCACACCAGAAACCGAAGTGCTGACCATGAACAGCTATGGCCCTAACGGCAGGCTGCTCTCTATCACCAAAGAAATCAATAACAACCCCACAACCGAAAGAACGATTGCAAGCTATGCCTATAATGAATTAGGACAGCTTGTAAAGAAAACCCTCTCCCCCTCTGGGGGAGCCGGAGGGGGCCTCGATACCCTGCATTATGATTACAACATCCGAGGCTGGCTGAACGGCATTAACAAGCCTTATGTAAACAGCGCTACCACACTTACACCCGGGCCGGGGCATTACTTCGGCACAGAATTAGACTACGATTACGGCTTTAATCAACCGCAAGTGAACGGTAACATAGCGGGCATTAAATGGAAAGATGCCGGTGACGGAGCGGAAAGAGCTTACGGATTTAATTATGATGATGCCAACCGGATACTAAAAGCAGACTTTACACAAAACAACAGCGGTGCCTGGAACAACACATTGGGTAGCGGCAATATTGATTTCAGTGTAAAAAATCTCGCTTACGATGCCAACGGCAATATCGAAAGCATGCGACAGATGGGGCTGAAGGTAAACAACGCTGCTGCTATTGACGAACTAAAATATACGTACAATCCCAATTCCAACCAGTTGTTCAGTGTAACGGATACCGTCCCTCCCCCTCTTGGGGGAGCCGGAGGGGGCCTTGGGGACTTCCATGACGGGACGAATGCTGCAGGAACGGCAGACTATAGTTATGACGGCAACGGCAACCTGACGGAAGACCTCAATAAAAACATTGCCAACATTCATTACAATTACCTGAACCTACCCGATAGTATTACGGTGAGCAGCAAGGGGACTATTCAGTTCGTCTATGATGCGACAGGAAATAAATTAGAGAAAATCGTCACAGATAATACCGTTAGCCCTGCAAAAATCACCACTACTGATTATATTGATGGATTCGAATACCAGTCTTCTTCCCCCTCCTCTGGAGGGGGGCAGGGGGAGGCCGATACCTTGCAGTTCTTTCCCACAGAAGAAGGCAGAGTAAGATATATACCTGCAGACAGCACGATACCTGCTTCCTTTGTGTATGATTACTTTATCAAAGATCATCTGGGAAATATCCGTATGGTGCTGACCGAGCAGACTAAAGAGGATCTCTATGCCGCTACCATGGAACCACAAAATGCAACTAATGAGAATAAGCTCTTTGACAACATTAGCTCAACGACAGTTCTCAAGCCAACCGGCTTTGATAACGATTCCAACAATAAACAGGTATCTCAATTGGATGGAAGTGATGGCAATAATACTTTACCTCGCGTAGGACCTTCCATTGTACTAAAGGTAATGGCGGGAGACACGATAACCATTGGAACGTATGCCTGGTACCAGGGGATAGTACAGCCTCCACCCAATCCATCAAATAACCTATTAAATGACCTGCTCAATGCTTTAACCGGCGGAGTGATTAGCAACAGCCATAGTTTATATAATACGACATATAATAATCCGAATACTGTACTCAGTGGAGATTTGAATAATTTTTTCACTACTGATGAAAATACGAATTATTCCGCTTCCGCTCCCAAAGCATTTTTAAATTATGTAGCATTTGATAATCAATTGAATGAAGTTTCTGCCAATTCCGGTGTAGTACAAGTACCTACCATCACCGGAACTGAGCAGGCTCAACCTTTGGTAGCCCCAGAACAAATAATTCAAAAAGATGGCTATCTTTACATTTACGTGAGCAATGAAAGCGCTCAACGTGTGTTCTTTGATAATTTGGTGATCCATCACAATAGAGGACCAATATTACAGACAGATAATTACTATCCATTCGGGTTAACCATGGTGGGTATCAGTGACCAGGCGGCGCTGAGTTTGGAGAATAAGTTCCTTTACAACGAAAAAGAATTACAGCATAAAGAATTTAGCGATAACAGTGGATTGGACTGGTATGATTATGGAGCTAGGATGTATGATGTACAGATTGGGAGATGGGGAGTGGTAGACCCAAAGGCAGAATTAATGCGGAGGTTCTCTCCTTACAATTATGGATTTGATAATCCGATCAGATTTTTAGATCCGGATGGAATGGGGCCGGAAGATTGGGTAAAGAAGGAAAACGGATCAATTTATTGGGACAAAAATGCAAGATCACAAGCAACTACAAAAGCAGGAGAAACTTATTTAGGAAGGACACTCGCGTTTAATTTTAATAGTTATATTGACGCTAAACTTTGGGATGGACCCAATTCCAAAGCCCCCGGTGATAAGTTAACAACCACCATATACGTTACGGGGAATGAAAATAAAGCCGGTGAATTAACCGGTATTACTGCGACAAAGAGCGTAGTCATTGGGAAGACGCCCATAGGAAAAGCAAGGGATTTTTATCCTGGATTAGGGAAAGATCAAAACAAATTCAGTGTTACTACAACCGCTGGTGGTGTGTTTAAGGTTAACATGGAGCAACATGCAAGCGTTTCTAAATTCGAAGAATTTGGACTCAATCAGCTGGGGTATAATGTTGTGAATGTCGCTCAAAAATTAGACATCAATATTTCCAAGCAAGGCAACCTTTCCGAATCTGCAGCAACAGATATTTTTCCTTCGGCTACTTTAAGTATTAACGGTACAAAGGTTATGCAGTATAATGAGCCCTCGTTTAATTCAACATATAGGGCTCCGATAATTGGATATGGGACTTCTACCGTAGGACTTGCACCCGTTATTCCTAAGCCGATTTATGATATAAAGTATAAACCAGCAATGTGGTATCAAAGATAAGAGTATCTATGAAAAAGAATGTTTTTAAATGGATGGCAGGGTTAATAGCCTTAGTCTTGATGAGTGTTTTGGTCGCGCAATTGATTAAAGTACCAACGTTTATGCTGCCTTCTATTTATTTGGTAGGAATGATAATAATAGCTTTGATAGTAAGCAGCGTAATTATCTCGGGAATTGTCAAATTGATACTGAAAAGGACATCGTTTTTTACGGCTCTATGTTTGGTAGTTTCAATATCATGCATATTTTTTATTGTCCGGCTCTACTCACCGACATTAACAATAATTGTACCTAGAGGCTATATAGGGCAAGTAAGTCTTATCTTATCAAATGTCAATAAAAATATTTTGATCGTGGATAGTAACGGGATTGGCTATATAAATAAACGAACTTTTGATAAGACTTATACTAAACCAATCGTACTTGAAACAAATGGCACAAATATAAGTGATCAATGCGTAGGCTTTAATCCTTCAACTTTTTGGGACCAAGGATCGTCTTTGATCGCTAGTACCAACAAGAATACTGATAATGAAAAAATTCAATTCTTATCTTTTGAGATTGTACCAAAAGATAAACGTGGGCAGAAGCAGTATTATAGTACTGATTTACCAGAGGTAGTAGATAGAACAAAACTCTATAAAAAGAAATAAAAACATTGCCTCTCAAGTAGCGCTTTAATTTTTTACTAAGCAAATATCTTTCTTGCTTTATGATCACGGAGGAAAGCGTACATGAGGGCAAAGAGGTGGGCTTTATCCCCAGGGGCAGTTGTTGGATATCGTTGATGCGCCGGATGATATTTTTTTCTAATAGCTGACTGGTACTGCCGGCTAAATAATCTATAGATACTTCAAAGGCGTTGGCGATTTTTTTAGCGGCATCCACGGAAGGCACGGCTTCTCCGCGTTCATACTTACCGATCATATCTCTGGGGAGGCCGCTTTTGACAGCGGTTCTACCTGCGACAAGCCTTTCTGGTCACGCATATCTCCCATGATTTTATCTACCGCAGATGCCATATCTGATATGGTTTTGCCCGATAATCACCACTTTTCCAACTTGAAGCCGTAAATATTCATAAAGCGCTTATCTCGTGTCACCAATGTAAGCAGATAGTCTCCACCTTCATGTTAATATTTCTTTCGTAAAAGTTTTTATCTTTTGATCTATTAATCATCTTTTTCAAACGCTATTCATCAAATAAAGGAGTTTTTTAAATGTTATTTTTTTGTTATAATGGAAAATGTTCTATATTTGAACTTTCAAAGGGCTTAACACAGTGACCCCTGCCGAAAACGGCAGGGGTTATTTGATTTACTGAAAGCAACACTTAAGCCTATTGATTGCATACACTACATAGGGCAGGGTGTATTTGGTGTTATGAGAACAAGTATAGGCAAAGAGCAAACTTTGTTTTGTCAGTGATGTTATCGAATAATTCCATTTTACATTATTTAAAATTACACCCTTCAGGGAATATTACGCCCTGAATAATTTTTTCAGATACTCCCAAAGTAAGCATATCCTTTCATTTATTATATTATAAATTAGATTATAACACCCGTTCATTTTTATCTGCATTTCAGTGAAGTACGTTTCTTTGTGGTTCAACCAATTGAATCAGTACCCCGCTATCATGAACTGATCTGATAGTTACTTCAATTAATTCACCCCTGGAAAAAGAAGATGGTTCACTTCCTTTTTTATTGAGTAGCATAAAAGCATTTACGGTTCCATTCAGAAGCGAAGCATAATAACCATACCGGTTCATTTTGATAATTTTGGCTGGCAGGACAATACGATTATCCTTATATTCCTTTAATTTAATGTACACCTCGTTAAATTTCCTATCTGTAACTGTTGCCTTCCATGCTTCAGGATTTTTGTATTTTTTTAGCACTGAATATGTAACCAGCTTATTCAAACGATTTTCATAAGTTTCTTGCAGGGCTATCTCCGATTTCGAGATATGTATGGGGATAAATAAATAGGTTGCTTTATCTTTTATATAATAATTGCCATCAATTTTTTTAATAAAGCCGGGAAGCTCATTATGCAATTCTATCAGTTCCTTCAGTCTGTTTGATCTTTCATTTTTGATAAAATGCAAATTATATGCTACCGGCCCCTTACTCTTATCTGAATACCTGACATTAAAACAAATTTCATCACCCCGAACAAATTTATTTTTTACTTCTATGCGTTCAGGACTGGAAAGCGCTTTGAATTGAGCCGGATCGAGATAGAAAAATATATCTTCCCATCCTTCGCTGTGAATAAAGCCAAAATGCTTTGCCAGGTTATAAAAGGTAACAACACCTTCATATATGGGATCAGGCTCCATATAGTAAAGATATACAATCAAAATGTATTTTGGATTTACTTAACCCTGTATCAATAGGCCCCTCGAAGGCTATCGGCACTATATAAATGAGTGGCTTGCTCAGCTACAATCTTACTTAATTCGTTTATATGCGCACTTTTTGATATCCTGACCTATATGATATATGACCCAACCCCCGCAGGATTAAATAATTCATTATCTTCGTTAAAATTACCTTGAAAAATAACATTCATGAAAAGAGACGATACCCTATGGAAAGGAATATTAGAGAATTTATTTGACGATTTTCTCTGCTTCTTCTTCCCAGATGCTGATAAGCTATTTGACATGAAGAAAGGTTTTGAGTTCCTGGATAAAGAATTAGAGCAACTGTTTCCCTCGCCCGAAAATATGCAAGATTCCAAGTTCGTAGATAAGCTTGTAAAGGTATTTACTAAAGCAGGCAAAGAAGAATGGTTGCTGGTACATGTGGAGATACAGGGTTATAATGATAAGGATTTCGCTAAGCGCATGTTTGTTTATTGGTACCGTGTGATAGACAAATATGGCAAACCGGTAACAACTATCGCCATCTTTACGAATACCAACAAAAAATTTAAGCCGGATAGTTATGAATACAAATGTCTGGGCACCACCAATACTTTTCACTTTAATACTTATAAAATCATTGACCAGGATGAATCAATATTAGAAAAGAGTGAGAATCCTTTTGCAATGGTGGTACTGACAGTACTGTTGGCATCGAAATCGAAAAAATTGACCGATGATGAATTATTTAAATTGAAATTCTCATTGGCAAAGAGGCTACTGGGACGAAAGTTTCCGAAACCGAAAATCAGGGGTTTGATGAATTTTCTAAAGTTTTATCTCCACTTTGCCGATCCGAAATATAATCTTAACTTTGACAAAGCCATTGAACAGATTACTAAAAACAAAAAGACTATGGGTATTGAAGAAATGATATTAGAAAGAGCCAGGAAAGAGGGACTCGAAAAAGGACTTGAAAAGGGACTTGAAAAAGGACTCGAAAAAGGTCTTGAAAAAGGTCTTGAAAAAGGCATTCAAAAAGGGAAAGCTGAAGGCAAAGCCGAAGTAGTTTCCAACCTCATCATAAAAATGGGCATGACCGATGCACAAGCCGCCGACATTGCCGGAGTTTCTGTGGACTTTGTGAAGAAAGTACGTAAAAAACTAAAGAAGTAAGTTGCATTAATTCCTGCCCTAGAGGAATTTTTCGACACCATGACCAATCATAGAGAAATGACGCATTATTTGATTCGTGTAAAACTTATTTCTTCATTTTCAAAAGATTTTCCCAAAAAGCGACTTTGTTCCATTTGTTTTCAGCCTTTCTTACATACTTTTTTTGCTTTAGAACCTTTCGCACTATTCAGCATTGTTAATTAGACTATCTATTTCTTTTTTCTTTTTCCACTATTTCTCTTTTGGGCAATCATTTCACTCCTTACAAATTTAAGCATAACATCAAAATCAACTTTAAGCAGGTCAGCAAGGAATTCTATGTCGTCAAGAGTAAGTTTGCCAGGATTCAATATTTTTTCGTCAGAAGTATAATATGATCCACCCAAAAGTGTTTGTACATTAGTTTTGGCTAGGGTAGCAAAAAGTTGAGGAAAACTTTGAATGGTGCCATTTAATAGTCCGCCACTTATCGTGTTTACTTTGTATTTGCCTTCTTCCGTTTGTGTTAGAAACTCTATAATCTCTTCTTTTGTCTTTTTCGCCATTTTGATTTAATTAGATGTCGAAAAGTTAGGAAGAAACATCTAATTTTCAATTAGATACTTATTAATAAAATTAAAATATTAATATTTATAGTTATAATACTCATTTTTAGAAATATTATACTTATCTTTGTTGGTACTTGTCCTAATTTGTATATTTCAATTACGACAGAAATTTAATTACTTTTGCGATTCTTCATATAAATAATTTGAAGCAATTCGCTGAAGGCCTTGATTTAGAAAACTGGTAATTTTTTAAATGGAAACGAGGCCAAAGGTGGAGTGCCCACGCATTAAGCGTGGGTTCTCTCTTACTCGTTTCCAGGTCATACCAGTACCTCTAGATCCGTAAGTTGAGACCCGCGCTTTTTTCATTTGTACCTCTCGTAATTATCGTCTGGCAGGTTTCACTTACAATTGATAGTTAATAAATATTGTAAACAAGCTAATCCTTTTAGCTATGCATACATACTACTGTCATCACGAACTGCACCTACTGCACAATCAGTTTGCCAAGAAACCAAAAAACCCGGTATAGTTTTTAGGATAAGGCTGATGCTAAGGATATAATAATATCTATAGCAG
>SCQV01000263.1 GCA_004299085.1 Chitinophagaceae bacterium
CTGCTTAATTTTTACGACCGGGCTAAGTCATTATTCAAAGCGGTCTATGAATTATACCGGTATAACGAAGAATAAAAAGGTTATTATCTCGCCGCAGTTTCCCGCTCCATAATACCGTCAGGTCTCTTTTTAAAAACTCGATGTTATGCGGGCCAAGAAAAGAACGTTTAAAGAAATAAAATTTAAGAACAAAAGTTCAACATTTAATACTGTTGATTATCAAATACTTACGAAATCTGTCATTGGCAGCGAAGTCGCAACCTTTCATCTGTCAAGCTGTCCAAAAGGACTCCTTCGGAGAGCGAAGTCGAAGCATGGTTTTTTCTTGCCCCGCAAGTGCGGAATTGGTTCTTTTGGGTCAAGTTTACACTATTTAAAAATAGCTGTAACTATCAAAGAAAATCGGGATTTTTCTTAGGAGAAATAAATAGGAAAGGGGCTATCCATTTGTTTTTTAAATCATTTCTACAAAGTGTAAGATAAAACATCTATAAAATGTAAAGTAATAATTCTATAAAATGTAAAGTAAAATCTCCACTAAGTGTAAAATGATTATCTTTGCATTAAAGGATTTAAGATGCATTACAAGACGCGAATAAGTGATGCGGAAATAAGGCGGAAATTGAATATTTCCGGAGGGCTTCTTATTCATGGGCCAAAAGCTTGTGGGAAAACCGAATCGGCAAAACAATTTGCAAAAAGTATTTTGCAAGTGGACCAAAGTCCACAAGTGCCTTTGTTGATGGAAACAGCTCCACAACGATTACTAAATGGAGCAAGGCCTCGATTAATAGATGAATGGCAAGAAGAACCGAAGCTTTGGAATTATATCCGTCACGAAATTGACGAACGCCGAAGCTCCGGACAATTTATCCTGACCGGCTCTGCAAATCCCGAAGAAACCATCAAAATGCACTCGGGAGCAGGGCGGTTTACTTTTGTGGATATGCGCACCATGTCCTGGCAGGAATTGGGACACTCTACCGGAAAAGTTAGTTTGAAAGATCTTTTTGAAGGGAAGCCCATAAGTGTGGAAGATGAGCCCACGGAATTGGAGTTTATTGTGGAAAAATTAGTCATCGGTGGATTTCCGGGATTAATTAATAAGAAAGTACACCAGGCGATTGAACTGAATAGAGCTTATATTAAGCTTTTGGCGGAAGTGGACATGAGCAGAGTTTCTAATTTGAGAAGGGACCCGGTTAATGTCAGGAATCTTTTGCGTTCTCTTGCCAGAAATACCACTACAACCGTAGATATCACTACTTTAAGTAGGGATATTCATGAAAATGAAAAAGCGGAGCTCAGTCGTCCGACCATTTATGATTATTTGGATGCTTTAAACCGGTTGATGATTATCGAAGATCAGCCGGCATGGAGCGCTCACATTCGTTCTGCCGCTACCCTAAGAAAGGCGGCTAAGCGGCATTTTACAGATGTAGGTTTAGCAGTTGCCGCTTTGGGACTGAATGAAAAAGCATTGCTCAACAATTTGAATTTTACAGGATTCCTTTTCGAATCTTTGGTCACACACGATTTACGCGTTTACGCTCAGGCCAATGATGCAGAAGTTTATCATTATAGGGATTCTTATGATACGGAGGTGGATGCCATCGTACAAAAACATAATGGCGACTGGATGGCCTTTGAAGTGAAATTGGGAACCGGACAGATTGATGAGGCAGCAAAAAAACTCTTGGCCTTCGCGGCTAATGTAAACACAAAAAAAACGAAAGCTCCCAAAGCCTTAAACATCATTACCGGAACCGGAATAAGTTTTACAAGAAATGATGGTGTCAATGTTATTGCGCTAAGTTCTTTAGGTGCGTAAAATGAGATTAAAAATAAAAAGACGTCCCGGAAATCAAGCTCTGTAGCGACTGGTTGCAAAACCTCGGTTTTCAACTCGGAACACGAGTCACAGTAACCTCAATGCCCCACTTATTAATCATTCGGACAACAGAGTAACAAAGACTTAAGATCCGCCGACAGGCCTCGTTAACGGCTCTTTTTTTTACCATGAATAATGAAGTTACTGGAACACATCAAAAGGATAATCCCCTAAAAGTGTCGGTCAAGGTCGAAGATGCCTGTAAGGCATCAATATGAATAACCGTGGGCAACGCCCACGGATGAATACGGATAGCGAAACAACTCTGAAAGGGTTGAATATTTCACTAAACGACATTGAATTCGTAATCGCAAAATAGTGCCATGGGCATGACCCTTTGGTAGAATAAATAAGAGCCATAAACCACAGGAAGTGCCGTGCGCCGACGCTGAAGTTTTAGCGCAAGCATTAGGTAGGGCCTTATGAACCATTCATAATTCCCCATAGTCCCTAAATATTCCTGTCTCATTATCCCGGAATTTGATTGCCGGAGATTCGGGAAAAAGACCAACAGTATAAGTCTCCGTCTTTATAAAGAAAAATATTATATCCGGATATAAATGTTTCGAAACATTTCGAAACGGATAGCAGATATACCAAATACGCAGAAGGCTGAATGGGCATAGATGAATAGCAACCAATGGATTATTCATAGGATCATTTGGAAGAGAATACAAAAAGGTTTGTATATTTACGCGTTATAGGCGATTTTAAAAAGACAACATTACACCTTGAATACTCGCGCTGATAAAACGCTGGAGAATAAAAGCCAGGCTTCTGCAAACAGCTTACTCAAACAGCAAAGTGGTAGCGAATCAACCTTTCTACTTGTAGACAACCGACCAGAAGCGATTGCACAAAGAAAACTACGAGGAACGAATAACAATAGTCATGTACAACAATTAAAAGCCTATCAGGAAATTGCAAAAAATAGCCCGCAGGTAAAACAACTAAGGGCATACCAGGCCATGGCTGACAGTTTCATCTCCCAATCTGCACAGCGAAAAGAAAGCATAGAAGAAGAAACCCTGGAAGGAAAGTTTGAGCCAATCCGGGAAAAAATCGGTATTGCCAGCAACCAACCTATTCAGCGTTATTTAATTGTTGGCACCGATGATTTGACCCGGTGGTACAAAGAGAAATGGCAAAGTTATACGGGACAGCTAGATCAGGAAGCAAGAACCACGGCAGACCTTAATGTTTTAATAACTCAAGTAGCGATTCAGATGGTAGCTTCTCTGAATTCTGCAAATCCTGTGGAGAACCAAATGATTCTGGATATCAAAGCCGATGCAGGAGGATTATTGCGTCGTCAGATAACAAAATGGATAGAAGAAAAACCCGGAGCTGCAGGAGCGTCGGCAAAATCTCATCCTGTATTTGGGCGCAAAAGCCAGACGAGGGCTTATGAAAATTTTAAAGATCTAGCTTTTGCATTATTAGGATGGGTTAAAGCGAAACCCGGTCGTAGGCAAGAAAAAGCATTGGCGAACAGAGCCCAGACTGGTGATGCAAGTGATGCGATTGGTTATCATTTAGATTCCGCATTAATAAAAATCAGAGAATGGGTAAATGGCCATGCAAGGAGCCTACAAATTTCAGCAGATCTTGGTACGCCCGCTCCTGTTGCAGGGCATTCCTGGAATATCTATCAAAATTATTTTAATAATGTAGCCGGATTGGGAGCAAGAACTACTCTTCCTGCAAGGTATTTAGATGTACTTAATAATCCGCAGAATTATGACGTGCGGGAAAAAACGGGAATACTACATGATATCATGCATTATTTTATGGAAAAATACAGTGTGGATAATACAATCAATCTCGTTGATAATGTTGGCGGACTCAGTGCAACCGTCCCTGACCCAACTCATGCAAGCGGAATGAAAAGAGAAGTCTATGCCCGACCGGAAAATACGCAGATAAGAGACAATCAGAAGGACGCGCAAGGTTTGGTAAAACCGGAAGCAATGCCGGGATCATTAGCAGTAGATCCTAAAATTAAGGTTAGTAAAGAAGAACAACACGATAGCTACAAGTTGGCACGCTCAAAAGGGCTGCCGATGTACGGCCGGCATTCGTTTACCGCTGCACGTATGATGCGAATGGTACAACAAAGCGGCGGCACACCAACTGAGATATCAGCAATAGCCTGGTCAATCATGTCCTACTGGCGAAATAATTATGATCATCGCAGTATTCCCTATCATACCTTACACGAAATTATGGACTTTCTCCCTGAATTTGGAGGAACATACGATGTGAATAATCCGCATGCAGGCATAGATTTATTTACAAATGCAGGATTGATTCAATCTTTGCATACCAGTATTCTTGCCGCCCCAAATAAGAGAGATATAGACAAATTAGTTGCAACAGATACCCCGGTTAACAATGCAGCCTGGTTTTTGTCCAATCATGCGCTCTGGGCGAATGCGGATGTCATGAATTTCCTGAGTACAACCGTCTTGCCCGATGGCGATTTCATGACACTTAATAGAGTCCATCTTCAACAGTTTTTTAATTACAATGTACATACGCGGCATTTGAAAACATTGATTCCGGTAGCCAGAAGAAATTATGTTGATGGTAGAATTTAAAAATGCCGACGACAACATTCTTTAGATATGAACGAAGAAAATTCCTATGCTTGGAGAAACATGGGAGCTTATTATTTGAAAATAAATGAATTCGAAAAGGCTTTGAGTTGTTTTGAAAAAGCTGAAAAAATAAACCCAGCAACAGAGATGATAAACTTC
>SCQV01000264.1 GCA_004299085.1 Chitinophagaceae bacterium
GACCGAAGCGTCTGGGCCGACGAAGCATAGCTTGTCGGGGTTAACCCTGACAAAAAATGGCAAAGAAGCCATTTTTTCGTCACTGCTTCGCAGAAATTTTGCTACTGCAAAATTTGGGTTAAAGCAGATGTCTCATTGTAAAAGCCCCGCCAGATCCTGATTTTAAATACTTTTCAAATTGGTGGGCATTATATCTGTCAGCCCTTTAAACGGCGGCCGCCCCGTTCTTTTATATTGGTGGTGCAACCAACATCATGTTTTTAGTTGTCAAGTTCAAGGATATAAACGTAGTACCACCTATAAGTAGAAATTTGGGGAAAGCGGACATTGTCCGCCGTAGCCCGCTGAGATAAACTTGAATCGGCCGAAAGACTTCTTATCTTTAAAGTGCCCGCCTTCGCTAAGGCTTCGGCGGGTGAAGGCGGAGAGAGAGGGATTCGAACCCTCGGTACAGTTGCCCATACAACGGTTTTCGAGACCGTCCCGTTCGACCGCTCCGGCATCTCTCCTGAAAGGGTCTATTATAAAAGGGAGGCAAAATTAAGCATAAACTTAAAAGCATCCCAAACCCAGCCTTTTATTCATCCAATTTTAAAACGGCTAAAAATGCTTCCTGCGGCACTTCCACATTTCCTATTTGCCGCATGCGTTTTTTACCTTCTTTTTGCTTCTCCAACAATTTCCGCTTTCTGGAAATATCACCCCCATAACATTTGGCAGTTACATCTTTTCTCATGGCGGAAATATTTTCGCGCGCAATGATCTTTGCTCCGATGGCAGCCTGAATGGCTATCTGAAACTGCTGGCGCGGCAAAAGCTCTTTTAACTTAAGGCATAGTTTCCTTCCGAAATCCTGCGCACGACTTCGGTGTATCAATGCGCTTAAAGCATCCACTTTGTCTCCGTTCAGCAGGATGTCCATTTTAGCAATATCTGATTCACGGTAATCAAGCGGAGCATAATCGAAAGACGCGTAGCCGCGGCTGATGGATTTCAAGCGGTCATAAAAGTCAAAAACAATTTCGGCCAATGGCATATCAAAGCTAAGCTCCACGCGGGTGGTGGTGAGGTAATGCTGATTTTTAAGAATACCTCTTTTGCCCAGGCAAAGCGTTATAACCGAACCGATATATTCAGGCAGCGTGATGATTTGAGCACGAATAAAAGGTTCTTCCACATGATCCAGGTAAACGGGATCGGGCATCTGTGCAGGATTATTCACGATCTTCAGCACGCTATTGGTGGAATATGCCTTGTAGCTCACATTAGGAACGGTAGTGATCACCGTCTGGTTAAACTCGCGTTCCAATCTTTCCTGGATAATTTCCATGTGCAGCATGCCAAGAAATCCACAACGAAATCCGAAGCCTAAAGCCTGTGATGTTTCGGGCTCATAAATGAGCGCTGCATCATTTAGCTGCAGCTTTTCCATACAATCACGCAGTTCTTCAAAGTCTTCTGTATCCACAGGGAAAATACCTGCAAACACCATTGGCTTTACCTCTGAAAATCCTTTAATGGCGCTTCGGCATGGGTTATTTTCCAAAGTGATGGTGTCGCCCACTTTCACTTCTCGCGCATTTTTTATGCCGGTAATAATATATCCCACATTGCCTGCTCCAATCTTTTCTTTCGGTTCAGGTTTCAATCGCAAAATACCTACTTCAGCCGCTTCATATTCCCTTCCTGTATTAACGAACCTGATATGATCTCCCTTATGAAGGGTGCCGTTAAAAATGCGGAAATAAGCAATGACTCCCCGGAAGGAATTGAAAATACTGTCGAAGATAAGTGCCTGTAAAGGCGCATCCGGTTCTCCTTCAGGTGAAGGTATTTTTTTTACAATAGCTTCTAATATGGCAGGCACCCCTTCTCCTGTTCTTCCTGAAGCCAGCAAAATATCTTCCTCTTTACACCCAATCAGGTCTATGATCTGGTCTTTGGTTTCAGGGATCTTGGCGCCGTCCATATCAATTTTGTTAATGACGGGTATAATTTCCAGATCATTATCCAGCGCCAGATAGAGATTGGAAATAGTTTGAGCCTGTATGCCTTGTGTAGCATCTATGAGAAGCAAAGCGCCCTCGCAGGCGGCCAATGCACGCGAAACTTCATAAGAAAAATCCACATGACCCGGTGTGTCAATCAGGTTTAAGGCATATTCCTGTCCTTCCTGATGATACACCATCTGGATAGCATGGCTTTTTATGGTAATGCCTTTTTCACGCTCCAAATCCATATTGTCAAGCACTTGTGCCATCATTTCACGGTTGGAAACTGTATGAGTATATTCCAGCAGGCGATCTGCCAATGTACTTTTTCCATGGTCTATGTGGGCAATAATGCAAAAATTCCGGATGTTATTCATAAACGTTTTCAGTCAATCTCTTAAAGCAAAACCGGCACCATCAGGAGCCGTCTGTATGCTGCAAAGGTAGGCAAAAGGGAGGTCACTTTTGATGCTTTTTGGCTTCCTGCTTATCGCGGATTTTCTGGACCAGCTTATTGTCTTTAAATTCATCAATGATATTTTGAGTCTGTTGCGGCTGAATACCCGCAATCTCCTGAATACCCGCAAATAAGGATTTCCACATATAGTTTACCACCGATTGATTAGGAAGCCTCTTGTATATGACAAAGGCATTTTGAGGATTAATGGCGTCCGTAATATTACCGCGGTTAATAACAAATAAATTTGCCATAATAGACATTAATGCTTGCCCTTTTAATCTGCCGGTAGTGGAATCCTTAGATAATAATTTCACAGATAAATTATTATAAAGGATGTGGATGGCCCCTTTTGCTATGGCCGTATCAGCAGTAAAATCAAACCGGCATTCATGGATTTCTCCCGAATTAATTTTCACTAATGCCAGCGGCTTTAATATCTCATTCAATGCCCTGGCTTTCATAGAGTCCATGCTGCCTGAATAAGAAATGATATTGCTTTTATTAGTGAGATCGAAATCAAACATGGTTGTTATTTTTGCTTTATTTGAAAATAAGGCGTTTAGTTCCACCTTACAATGATTGTTCTTTTTCAACTCCCCCGGAATGTTGGTGATGTTGTAAGCTGCCCCGTTAATATTATAGAATGGAATCTCTCCTGTGAATCCTGATTTAGGATTATATTCCCTGTAAATGACATTGGCACCTTCTATATTTAAAGTATCAAGTATAAAATGAAAGGGGCTTTTTCGCAATAATTCCTGAGGGAATAATTTCTTTTTGGGATTATCCGGAAGTGCTCTGTTCAGATAAATATCTATATCCGGGTTCAGGATGCGCAGCATTCGGATATTGACCCTTTCTTTTATTAAATCATTAGGGGAAAGACCGGAAAATAATATAGAATCAACAGATATATCAAACTTGTCCTGGCGGTATTTTAACTTTTTGTCAAAGCCCGCGTCATTATATCTCGGCTGCATAGAAATATTCTTCACGAGACCTCTCCTATACTGGGTAGAATAAGAAGCAGTCCCTACATGAAAATAATAAAGACTGTCCGAAGTCGGCAAGGTTATATCAGTAAAATGTAACCATGCATCCTGCGTGAAGAAAAATAACGAAGTATCCTTCAAGGATGCAGCGTCCAGGAAGAAATCTTTTAATATCACCTGAGCATTTTCTACACGAAAAACTTTGGAACCGGTGTCGCTCAGGTTTTTATAAGAAAGTGAAATGTTGTTCAATTCCACACGATTGATATAGATAGCTTTCAACGGGCCGGTTATCAGGTTGGCAATTACCTGGTGCACAGATTGAATAGTGTCACTTCGCAGTACAGTTCTATGAACAATCCTGACGGCCGGGTTATCAAATTCAAGGCTTCTTATTTTTACAACATGAGAAAATAAAAGACGGAAGGGATGAGCGTGTTTAAGCCTTAATTCAGAAACGGATAAATCAAACAGATTCGCAGGAGCTGTCTTCTCCGAAATCAGGCGATCATAAATCGTGGTATCAGGTATGAGCTGAAATGATTGAATGGTAATAGTTCCTGAAAATAAATGAACCGAGAAATCAGAGAAGCTGATGCTGTACAAGCTATCGGAGGATCGTATTACCTGGTTCTTTAGCTGTTGCGCCAGAAAAGGAGATATTTTTTTCGAAAAATAACGCCCCCCCCCTGCCAGCAGAATAAGGATACCCAGCAGCATAATAATCAGCCATTTAAGGAAACGCGTTGTTTTTGCACCTTGGTTTTCACTGGCCATAAAAAGCGGGTAACATTATTAAAAATATAAAGTGCCAATGGTTTTAGAGCACTCACAGGATTTACAGTTACAAAATATAACTCAAGTTTCGCAGGTAATATTTGATATTAATATGATAGTTAAAATGATCTTTATTCCACAAGGGCCCCTCTAAAAACTCCATTTGCTTAGTGCTCTTTGTGCCCGCCTGAACCGGAACGGGCAGGCATCCTCTCGTCCGGGCCGAGACAGGTTTGTGCCCTCTGTGGCAAAAAAAGATATGAAAAAATAGGTTTTTAGAGGTTCCACAATATATTACTGTTACTTTTCGTCCCGCCTTGGGCGGGATAACCATCTCTTCCAGGCCGAGACAAAAAAGGTCAAGAAAAATCCCTGCCTTTGCAGGCAGGAAATCTTCCCCTCGTCTTAGGCGAGAGCTTACACTTCTTTGATTTCGTTTCAATGGGTGATTTCTTTCAACCCATTAATTCATAAGGATTACTCAGCCAAACTGATACAAGAAAATAACAAGTGCAAAACTTGAGTATATAATAATTCAACTAGGATCTTTTTTAAACAATTCTAAAAGAGAAATGATATTTAGCAATTTTATTAACAGCAATCATATCTAAACGATTATTTTACAGTCCCAATACATCTTTCATGGTAAAGAATCCTTTTTTTCCTGCCAACCATTCAGCAGCAGTAATCGCACCCAACGCAAATCCTTTTCTTGAATGTGCAGTATGCCTGATTTCAATATCATCTACATCGGAAGTATAACGAATAATATGAGTACCCGGAGCGGGGTCAATACGCCTGGAAATAATTCCCAGATCCTCCGGATTCGTAGAGCCTTCATTGACCCATTTCTTTTTTCTTGGAATTTCTTTTAATATCTCTTCTGCCAACGTAATAGCTGTACCACTGGGTGCATCTTTTTTTTGTGTATGATGGATTTCTTCCAGGCTGATTTCATATTGCGACTGCTTTGCCATCAGTTCCGCCAGCTTTTTATTCAATTCAAAGAAAATATTAACGCCAATGCTAAAGTTGGACGCATACAGAAAAGATTGCCTCTCTTTAAAACATCTTTGTTTTACTTCATCTATTTTACCATACCATCCTGTAGTGCCGCAGACTAAAGGCAATCCGGCATCGAAGCATTTCATAATATTATGGAAAGCGGTTGAAGGGGTTGTAAATTCTATAGCCACATCCGTTTCCTTCAATGATTTCTTTTCAAGCAAATCTTCACTTTCCACGTCAATGCGGTAAATAATTTCATGGCCTCTCTGAAGTGCTATCTCTTCAATGGCCTTTCCCATTTTCCCATAACCTATTAAAGCTATTTTCATTTTTAAGTTTTTTAAAATTGATAACTGAATCCAAAGCCCACATAAGAAAATCCATAACCTGCCTGCGGATTATATTGATTAAGCACCGGGCCGAACCGTACTTTTCCTAAATCATTAGATACATCAAAATGATATAAATGAGCAAAGACAACTGCATCCAATATATTGTACAAATATACTGCCGCAAATCCGAGAACGGAATAATCTACGTACTGGCGGTAACCATCCCGCAAAAACTGCAAATCGGAAGCAGAATAAAGGTTTATTTGCGGATCATTGGTGTAATGCCCATTTAATCTCAACCGGTAAGCATTGCGATAAGTAATGTATTTATTAAAATTAAATAAAAATACGCCGGTCGCCACGCCCATTCCCCCCAGCATCAACGGAACTTTAATGTATTGATGATTATAAATTTGTCCCAGGCCGGGAAACACGGCAGAATAAAAGGCAGCACGCCGCGGACTGTGTATTTTCCGCAGGCTGTCTAAGTTAAGAATGTGGGCGTTTTCGGGAGAAAGTGAACCGGTATCCTTTGCCATTGATACCGTACTGTCTTTCGAAGGAATGCTGTCTTCAATAATTTTAAGGCTGTCTTTTTTCAGGGGGATTGAATCTTTTACCATTGAATGCTGTAGCGTATCCTGTGCTTTGGCGCAATGAAAGCTTGACAATAGCAAACTTGAAATTATTCCGCAAATCAACATGCAGAAAGATATGGACTTCGTTATGCGCATTGCTCTATAAAGCTATTACATCCAGGATTTGATTCAATTCTTCATCAGAATAAAATTCAATCACAATATTACCAACGCCGTTGTGCTTCCGGTTGAGCTTTACTTTGGTGGAAAAATGGGAAGCTAAATTATCCTCAATTTTTTTAAAAGGAGCAGGAAGCGTTATTTTTTGTAGAGGATGTGCCTGCTTTTGATTGCTTGCCACTTTTTTAACAAGTGCTTCCGTCTGGCGAACAGAAAGCCCGTGCTGAATAATCTGATTAAAAATATATAACTGTTGCTCTACTTTTTCCACATTAATTAATGTTCTGGCATGCCCCATGCTCAGCTCGCTTTTACGAACGGAGATTTGAATATCAGGTGGTAATTTCAGCAAGCGCAAAAAATTGGTAACGGTTGTCCTGTTTTTACCCACCCGTTCAGCCAACTTTTCCTGTGTCAAATCATATTCTTCCATCAGGCGTTTTAAACTTAAGGCCACTTCTATGGAGTTAAGATTTTCTCTTTGCAGATTTTCCAGCAGGGCAAGTTCCAGTAAAGCTCCATCATCCGCCTGACGGATATAGGCCGGAATGTCTTTCAGTCCGGCAGCTTTGGCTGCTCTCAGCCGCCGCTCTCCTGATATAAGCCTGTATTTTTGATTGGTAATCCTGCTGACAGTAATGGGCTGAATGATGTCATGCATTTTAACAGACTGTGTCAGCTCTTCCAAAGCCTGCTCGTCAAAATCATGCCGTGGCTGTTTGGGATTGATTTCTATTTCGTGCAGCGGAAGCCGTTCAACGCCGGTAAAAGAAGTAATCTTCTTTTCATTTACAGGAAGGTTGTTGTTTTTTAAATCCGAATCAATATTTTGCAATAAAGAACGTATCCCTTTACCCAAAGCTTCTCTTCCCGGACTTTTGGCTGTTTTTTTATGTGTCTCGTTGCTCATCGCTGGCTGCTAAAATTTTTTCCTGATTAGTTATCTTAGTGGCATCATTTTTTTGAAGAATTTCCCGTGCAAGGTTCAGATAGTTCACAGAACCATTACTGTCGGGATCATACAGAATGGCGGGCTTCCCAAAGCTGGGCGCTTCACCAAGGCGCGTATTCCGGTGAATAAGCACATTAAATACCATATCTTCAAAATGCTGCCTTACTTCGTTGACAACCTGGTTGCTCAGGCGTAAACGCCCGTCGTACATCGTCATCAGGATGCCTTCAATTTCAAGATCGGTATTCAAATGGCTTTGAACAATTTTAATCGTGTTTAACAATTTTCCCAAACCTTCCAGCGCAAAAAATTCACACTGAACGGGAATTATGACAGAATCGGCAGCAGTCAAAGCATTGACAGTAATAAGTCCAAGCGATGGAGAGCAATCAACAATGATAAAATCATATTGATCCTTAACAGGCGCTATGATCTTTTTCAGGACATTTTCGCGGTTGGGGTGATTAATTAATTCCAGCTCAGCACCTACCAAATCTATATGAGACGGAAGCAATTTCAGGTATTCCATTTCTGTGCCTAAAACTACGTCTGCCGCTTGTCCTTCATTAATCATGCAATCGTATATGCTCTGCTGAATATTCCGCAAATCAAAACCCAATCCCGTAGTGCTGTTAGCCTGCGGATCGGCATCTATCAAAAGCGTCTTATATTCCAACACAGCAAAGCTTGCCGCCAGATTAATGGCGGTAGTTGTCTTTCCGACACCTCCTTTCTGATTGGCTATAGCTATTGTTTTTCCCATCGTATTATCTTTATTGAAACGCAAGGACTCTTTGTCGA
>SCQV01000024.1 GCA_004299085.1 Chitinophagaceae bacterium
ACCGGCATTTATAAAACCAGCATTGAAGATTACGATAAAACCTTCATTATCGGCGATTTGAATCTGCTTCGCAATGTGAGCCATTGGCCGGCAGATGATATCGGAGGTTATGAAGTAACGGTCAATAATTATAAAAATATGGATTCTGTAAGTAATGAATTATATAATCAGGCATTGCCACAGTATCTAACTTCCAGCACCATTCATCAGATTTACCCCAATATCTTCGACTGGCTCAATCTTCAGAATATGAATGAGCTAATCATTATTATCATTATGGCTATTGTCGCTATCATTAACATGGTAACGGCTTTGCTTATTTTAATTTTAGAAAGAACCAACATGGTGGGCATTTTGAAATCATTGGGAATGCACAACTGGTCTCTGCAGAAAATATTTATTTATCAGGCCGGTTACATTGTCATCACCGGTCTGATCATTGGAAACATTATCGGTCTCTGTATCGGCTGGATACAAAAAGCTACAGGTTTTTTAAAACTGAATGAAGCTATTTATTATATGCCCACTGTTCCTGTTGAATTCAAATGGTGGCAGATAGTAGTGATTGATTTGGGAACCTTGATAGTTTGTTTGATTGTATTGATTATTCCATCATTAATTATAAGGCGTATTTCTCCGGTAAAGGCGGTGCAGTTTAGGTGAACATAAAGACCAAAAACTCAAAGCAGAAGTCAAATTGGAAAATTTATATGGTGAGAACATATAGATCATCAGTTATTGATTTTCATTCCTCCAATTCCATTTATCATGTGTTATTATTATTTCTAAAATATCCTTTTCTTTAAATGGGATATGTTTCAAATTCCTTATCTGTGTTATATACCCACCTATAATGACTACTTGGTCATATCGTGTGTCGTCCTGTAGAATTATTGAAGCAATTTGGTATCCCATTCCTGTTTCCGGTTGAGAAATCAAAATATTTGACCATTTATTTGATAATTGCAACATCATATATTGATTGAAAAATCACAAGAATCTATTACCATAGTAAACAATGCACGTCTTTTATTTGATTAATTTTCACAACATCAGCCTCCCGCAAATAACCCCCGTCGCCACCGCCGCATTCAGTGATTCCGCTTTCCCAAGCCTTGGAATCGTAATACGATGTGTTGCCATCTGCATTATTTTTTCGCTCAGTCCATGTCCTTCATTGCCTATAAGAATAATACCTTCTTTTATCTTTGAAAATTCCCTGATATCGTTTCCATTAAGTGTGGCAGCATAAGTTGAAATGTCCTTCATTTTCTCCAACACTTCATCCAGAGAAACCTCTGTTATCCGGATGCGGGCAATGCTTCCCATGGTGGATTGAACGGTTTTGGGGCTGAAAGCATCTGCACAATCAGGCGAACAAATCACATTTTCAATGCCGAACCAATCGGCTATTCGGATGATAGTCCCTAAATTTCCAGGATCTTGTATCGTTTCTAATGCAAGGCTGATTCGGCCTGAAAGTTTGGGCAACTGGTGTACGGATGGTAACTCACCAATCGCAAAAACAGCTTGTGGCGTGTCCAGATTAGATATTTGCTTCAACTCCTGTTCACTAACAAGCTTAATACTCATCTTCGGGTTTAACCTCTCTAAACTCATATTGCCTTCAAGCCATTCTTCTGTAGCAAACAAAGAATCTATGCGTATATGATGGCCTTTCAGCAATTCGTCCACAACTTTTGCACCTTCTGCAGTAAAGCGGCAGTATTGTTGCCGGTATTTTTTTAGCCTTAATGAATGAATATATTTAATTTGCGCCCTGGATAACATTGCTCAAACTTACAGGATTCGTTGAAACAAACCAATAGAAAATATCAGAGAACCCGTTTTGCAAGGTATTGCATTTTACCGGCGTTGGTTCTCCTGTCTTATTCATGTTCCAATACAAAGTATCTTCCTAAAAATGAAGCACTGTTAGTAAGCTCGGATGTAAAGCTGAAAGGAGATATTGCAGGCGCTGAAAAAGATAATATCAGGAACAGCCTCAACTCGCCTTCTATTATGTTGCAGCATCCGAATACAAAGCTTTTAAATATCCTGCGTTTAAAATTATGGTTTTATAATCAAAAGCACAATGAAAAGAAGGTGGGTAAAATCTGGAACTGGCTGCTGATACCTAAAAACATGGAACCTCCGGTGATCTATGATTCAACCAAAACCATTCAGACGGCCAATAATATGACCAGCTATCTGGACAACCAGGGATATTTTCATGCGTTTGTAAATTATAAGCAGAGTATAAAAAGCCAAAAAGCCGGCGTTACTTACCAGGTTTATACAGGGAAGAACTTCATCATTGACAGCATTAGTTATGATATTGGGGATTCTGCTATACGGAAGGCCGTTATTCATGCTGCAACATATTCTTTTCTGAAGAAAAATGAGCCGTTTACTATGAGTAAGCTGAGCCAGGAACAGGCCAGATTAACTGATGTAGTCAGGAACAGCGGCTATTACAAGTTCTCCAATGATCACGTCCAATTCGTATTAGACACCATTAACAAAGCCATCTTTAACAATATTCTCGATCCTTTTGCCAACATCCAGAATTCTATTACGGTTTCTGAAGGCAGCGAGCGGCCCAAGCTGAATATTACAGTCCAGATTCTTGACCCGACTGATTCCACCAATTACCAGCACTATTGGATACGGAATATTTATGTATATCCGGATTACTCAGCTTATTCTACCCCTGACGATACTACTTTTCAGCAGTCTGAATATAAAGATTTAACCATTCGTCGCAGGAGAGATATTATCAGACCGAGAGTACTTTATAATAATATTGTTTTTAAAAAAGATCAGGAATATTCTCAGGCCAATTATGATTATACCATACAAAAGCTCAATCAATTGGGAGTATGGAATTTCGTTACAGTAGAGATGGACACCGTAAGCCATCATGCCGATAGCCTGGATGCCTATATTTTTCTGACACCGGCCAGGAAGCAGTCGTTGGGATTGAACCTGGAAGCCACTTCCAGTTCTGATTATATTGTGGGGGGGGCATTAAATCTTACTTATAAAAACAGGAACACCAATCGCGCCGCCAATCAGGTAACCGCCAGTATCAAAAGCGGATTAGAATGGAATTCCGATTCTTCCAATATCTTTTTTGTCCAGGCAAGGGAATTCAGCGGGCAGGTGAATGTTTCTTTCCCAAGATTTATCACCCCATGGCATCTGAACCATATCGGTCGTTTTTCCAATCCGAATACTTCACTGGGATTAGGCGTTAACACATTAGACCGGTTCGGATTTTTCTCTCTGACCAGTTTCAATGGCTCTTTCGGATATAACTGGAATGAAACACAATATAAAAGATGGATTGTTAATCCATTGTCCATATCTTTCAACAGGCTTTATAATGTCAGCGACAGCTTTGCGAAACAATTAGAAGAGAATCCTTTTCTGAAAAACAGCTTTTCCTCTACTTTTATTGGCGGTGAAAATGTTTCTTTCATCTATAATTCGCAAAATTCACTAAATCAGAAAAGCTTCAATTATTTACAGATAAACCTTGAAGAATCAGGACTTTGGCTAAATGGCATTGACGGCATCATACGCGGTGTCACTTCCGACAAGAGCAGCTTTGCAAAATTAACTTCGGTTAATTTTTCCCAATACCTGAAAATGGATGTGGAGTACAAACATTATTTAAACAGGCCACATTCCACGTTAGTCAGCAGAGCGTATGCCGGTATCGGTGTTCCGTATGCCACCTCTGATGTACTCCCTTATATCAAACAATTTACTGCCGGCGGGCCGAACAGTATGCGCGCCTGGCGTTTGCGTGCTTTGGGGCCTGGCTCTTATTATAACCCCGGATTGGGTAATCCAAATATTTTTCCCGACCAGACCGGCGATATGAAATTAGAGGGTAATCTCGAGTATCGTTTTGATATTTTCAGCGTCTTCGGAGGGTTCTTAAAGGTAAAGGGCGCCACTTTTATTGATGCAGGAAATATATGGGATTTGAAAAATGATCCTTATAAGCCGGGATCTCAATTTAAGATAAATGAGTTCTATCAGGATCTGGCTATTGGCGGAGGTTTTGGCATCAGACTTGATTTTTCCTATGCCATATTAAGGCTCGATTTGGCTACCCCTTTCAAAGAACCTTATGCTTACCTGCCGGATTATGGGTGGATATTAAATACTATACATCCCTTCAGCAGGGAATGGCGGAAGAATAACCTTATTTTAAATTTTGCAGTTGGCTATCCGTTTTGAGCAGGCTGGTTCGTATAACCTCTTCAACCGTATCTATCTGATAAGCATCTTTAAGAAGAAATTGACCTATTCTCGTTCTGCATAGAGCGCTCAAATAGGCACCGCAGCCCAATGCTTTCCCGAAATCAAAAGCCAATGAACGTATATACGTTCCTGTGCTACAAACTACCCTAAAATGAATCCGGGGAAGTGCGATATTTGTAATCTCGACCTCTTTGATAAAAATATTCCTCGGCTCGGCTTTTACTTCCAGGCCTTTCCGTGCCGAATGGTACAACGGTTTCCCATCTTTTTTTACGGCAGAATGTACAGGTGGTATTTGAGAAAGGTTGCCGGTAAATTTTTCTGCAGTCAATAAAATCTGTTCAGAAGTTACCGTACTGTAATCCTTAAAATGCTGAGGTTCGGATTCCAGATCATAGGTAGGTGTTTCTGCTCCGATGGTAAAGGTTCCGGTATATTCTTTTTCTTGCGCCTGGTATGCTGATATTTGTTTGGTGAATTTTCCGGTGCAGCAAATTAACAGTCCTGTCGCCAGTGGATCTAAAGTTCCTGCATGACCTACTTTGCTCTTAGTCAGATTACGTATTTTTCTGACTACGTCAAAAGAGGTCCAATGTAATGGCTTATTGACTAAGATGACCTGGCCTGAAGTGTAAATATTTTCTTCAGCGTAGTGTTTGCTCATGCCGGCAAAGGTACAGGAAGTTTATTGCAGCGCTTCCAACGCCTTTTTCAAACGTTGCATCCCCTCTCCTATTTTTTCAATAGAAGTAGCATACGAAATTCTAATACAGTCGGGTTCTCCGAATGCCGAGCCCGTAACGGTCGAGATCAGGCCTTTTTCTAAAAGATACATGCATAAATCATCCGCATTTTCAATCTTTTGTCCATTAGCTGATTTGCCGAAGAAAGCGCGTACATCCGGGAAAATGTAAAATGCTCCATCCGGATCCTGTACTTTAATTCCCTTGATTTGCCTGATTTCTTTGAGAATGAAATCCCTTCTTTTTGAAAATTCCTTTACCATTTCTTCAGTCGGCTTCAGATCGGCAGTTAAAGCCACAATGCCCGCACGCTGCGTAATGGAGCAGGTCCCGGAAGTAAATTGACCCTGTAATTTCTCACAGGCTTTAGCTATTGGAAGCGGCGCCGCGATATAACCCAAACGCCATCCGGTCATAGCATAACCTTTACTCAATCCATTTACAACCACTACTCTGTCTTTCAGAAAATCAAATTGTGCTATGCTTTCGTGTCCACCGGCATAATTAATGTATTCATAAATCTCATCCGAAAGAATAATAATGCGCGGATGCTTGCGGAAAACTTCGGCGAGGGCTGTCAATTCCTTCTTTGAATAAACCGATCCGGAAGGGTTGCATGGCGAAGAAAACATGAACAATTTCGTCTTCGGCGTAATAGCCGCTTCTAATTGCTCGGCAGTTATTTTGTACTTATTTTCCCTGCTGCCATGAACAGAGACTACTTTCCCCTGCACAAATTTTACCTGTTCGGAATAAGTCACCCAATAAGGTGTGGGAATAATCACCTCATCCCCCGGATCAACCACCGACATGATCACATTCACTAAGCTGTGCTTGGCACCGGTGGAAGACACAATCTGTTCCGGCTTATAATCTAAATGATTATCACGTTTTAACTTTTCACATACAGCCTGCCGCAATTCTGCATACCCTGCCACCGGTGTATAATGAGTATAACCTTCATCAATGGCTTTTTTAGCCGCTTCGCGGATATGTTCCGGCGTGATGAAGTCAGGTTCTCCAAGGCTGAAATCAATGATATCTAATCCTTTTGCCCGCAATTCTCTGCCGAGACGCGCCATTTTCAGCGTTTGTGATTCGGCAATGCGGTTCAATCGTTGTGCTAATTCCATAAAATATATTGCTTTTGGCGCCGCAAAGCTACCGGAAGATTTTTAAATGACAAAGCAAACAGCCATTGATTTGAACAAATTAAAAAAATCTATCGCTTGTTTTGAAGATTTGAAATAAAACAAGCGATAGATCTAAAGAATAAATGACAATTATACCCCGGCATGTACTACTATGGAAAATTCTGCATGATATCTAATTTCACTCCAAGCGTATCGGACGTATGACTGGCTAATCCGCGCAAAAAGACAGTATATATTTTACCTGCCTGCAATGCGACATTGGAAAGAGTTCCCAATGTATCACCATTAGAAGCATTTAGCGCAGTAAAAGAATGCGTACCCTGGCTAATCCCCGTAAATTTTGATAAATTGGGATTACCCACATTGTCAGCAAAAGTTCGTTGCGGGAAAACCGTTACCGAATCAACATTTACGGTGACGGGATTTGAATCGGGACTTAGCTGTAGAAAATTCACTAAGGCATCAGTGTTTCCCTGCGACTGGTCAGACTGATCTTTAAATAGCATAACCTTACGCATAGAACCCGTATCATATAATACCAGGCTATAATAAGACCCTGCCTGTATGGAGTCCTGCACTTGGCTTACAGTATCCCCTGTGGAGCTATTGACAAAACTAAAATTATAGTTACCCGCCTTGACTGGTGGTGTCCATCCTCCCTGAGCATAAGCAATAGCCCCCTGATTAGCTGTATTAAAGTACACATTTAGAGAGGGGCTACCCGGCGAAGCTTGTAAAACCCACACGGCAGATGAAGGTTGAGAAGGTGTATTAGAAGAATTTTTCAAACAACTGCTCAAAAATGTCATACCTCCCACACATAAAGACGCCAGAAAAAATACAAACACTTTCTTTTTCATAAAATAGATTTTTTTAATGAATGAATACAAGACAGACAAAATAAAACGTCAAAACGCTGCATGTGAATAAAAAATATTTTAAAGAGTTTCATTACTATGCTTATATAACGTGACAAGCAGGGAGAATATTTCCTTGTCCCAACCAATAAGCACGACTAAATGATTTCGTACAGGAAGGTGGTCGCTTGTTGATGTCTAAAATAGAAATGATCTTCCGAAAGATTAAAACATTGAAAAGTAGAAGCCGGTTAGAGAGAAAAAACGGATTACAGAAGGCTTTATATATTCATCACTCCTTTCAGATTCTGGAAAAATTCTTCTTTTTTACGCATGGAAATAGGAATATTAGCGCCATCGCTCATAATAACTGCCGCCCCGATACCCTTAATGATTTTGCGTATATGATTCACATTGACCAGAAAAGATTTATGAACGCGATAAAATCCTTTATCGCTTAACAGCTCATCATACTCTTTTAAAGGTTTTGAGATGAGATGCACTTTGTTGTTTTCATTCGTATGCACCTTGGTATAGCTGTCACAAGCTTCACAATAAACGATGTTGTTCAGGTCAATGACATTATAGCCATCATTGGATGGAATGACAATCTTGGAAAATGATTCCTCTTTATCTTTCAGGTATTCTTTCAGGATAGCAGCTAACTCGTTAGTCTGGCCTTTAGTACGCGGCTTCACCTTATTCAACGCGGCCTTCACTTCCTCAATGTTGATAGGTTTTAATAAATAATCCAACGGGGCGAATTTGATTGCCTGAAGGGCATATTCTTCATGAGCGGTGATGAAGATCACATCAAAGTTTACCTCTGGGAATTGTTCCAGCACTTCAAACCCCTTATGGGGAGGCATTTCAATATCAAGGAACAGCACATCAGGCTCTGTTTCCTTAATGACTTCCACGGCTTTTTTAACAGAATTGGCAGTCCCTGTAACCTCTACATTATCACAATGTTTTTCCAAAATGGTTTTAAGGATGTCCACATTACGAGGTTCATCTTCTGCGATGACAGCTTTGATGGTCTTCATGGCTACGGATTAAAAGGATTTAAAACTCGATACTATAAACTATTGACATTCATTCAGGATGTAATATTATAACTTTTCCATCATATCTCAAAGATTTTTCGTTTAGGCATCCGGCTATCCTTAATAGGCTCTTGCAAATAATACGCGTTCCTTTGAAGGCCTGCCGGTTAAAATGCACTTCCCTTCTTCAGGAGGATTATTCAGCGGAATGCAACGGATGGTTGCTTTTGTCAGTTCTTTGATCTTGTTTTCAGTTTCGGCAGTACCGTCCCAATGGGCAGAAATAAAACCGCCCTTTTCCTCCAGCGTTTTTTCAAAGGTTTTAAAATCATCTACACGGGTAATATGTTCATCCCTGTATGTTTTTGCTTTTTCAAAAATTTGCTTTTGAATATCCTCCAGTAGAGATTGAATATTTTTGGACAGGCCATCTAAAGGCAAATACATTTTCTCTCGCGTGTCCCTTCGGGAAACTTCCACCTGATTTTGCTCCAGATCCCTGTTACCCATTACGATCCTTACCGGTACGCCTTTCATTTCATATTCTGCAAACTTCCATCCCGGCCGCGCAGAATCATCATTATCATACACAACCCGGATTCCTGCTTTTTGCAATTCCTCTTTTATCTGCAAAGCCTTTTCATCAATGGTGTTTTTCTGGGCGGCTCCTTTATAAATTGGCACGATGGCTACCTGAAGCGGAGCTATTTTAGGAGGTAACACTAAGCCGTCATCATCACTGTGCGCCATCACGAGCGCGCCAATCAGCCGAGTGGACACTCCCCAGGATGTCGCCCACACATAATCCAACTGATTATTTTTATTTAAAAATTGTACGCCAAAAGCCTTCGCGAAATTTTGCCCCAAAAAATGAGAAGTGCCTGCCTGTAAAGCTTTCCCGTCCTGCATCAACGCTTCGATGCAATAGGTGTCCAAGGCTCCTGCAAACCTTTCGGAAGGTGATTTCACGCCTCTGATTACGGGCATGGCCATATAATTTTCCGCGAAATCCGCATATACCGCCAGCATTTGCCGTGCTTCTGCTACCGCTTCATCTGCAGTAGCATGAGCCGTATGTCCTTCCTGCCAGAGAAACTCAGCCGTGCGTAAAAAAAGCCGTGTCCTCATTTCCCAGCGTACGACATTGGCCCATTGATTTATAAGCAGAGGAAGGTCGCGGTAAGATTGTATCCAGCTTTTATAGGTATCCCAGATGATGGTTTCCGAAGTGGGCCTTACAATTAATTCTTCTTCTAATTTGGCTTCCGGATCTACGACTAAAGTTCCCGTCTCTTCATCATTTTTAAGCCGGTAATGTGTTACTACCGCACATTCCTTAGCAAATCCCTCCACGTGTTCTGCCTCACGGCTGAAAAAGCTTTTAGGGATCAACAGCGGAAAATAGGCATTCTGATGTCCGGTTTCTTTAAATTTCGCGTCTAATACACTTTTCATGTTTTCCCACAGGGCAAACCCATGCGGTTTGATAACCATACATCCTCTTACGGCAGAATAATCGGCCAAACCGCCTTTAATAACCAAATCATTATACCACTGGGAGTAATCTTTACTGCGGGAAGTAATTTCTTTATTCATCATGCAAAAAAGGTTGAAAATGCCTTCTCAATTAATTTTAAATAAACGGTTGCAAACCTACAATGAAAATATTAAACCCAAAGCCTGTTTTTCTGTTTAAGAAGTGAGTAATTGGATTGGAGTGAGGATTTGTTTATAACTTTGTGACGAATGGTAGTGGTAAATCCAAATTAAATATATATCTTTAAGCAATAAAATTTAAAGCCATGAAAACCTACTCAACAATATTAATAATCGGGGCGCTGGCACTCGCCGTGGGTGGTTGCGGCACTGCTTATCAGGCACAAACCCCTGATGCGGTGTATTATTCTCCCTCGCAGAATAATGCCGGCTATGCTTCTTCGTCCGCTATGAATAGCAATCAGGAGGCTGTAACTGACAACAGTGATCCGAATGCCGGCAATTATGTAACTTACGATGACGGAGATTACAATAATTCAAGTAATTATAGCTATTTAAACTATCCGGGGTATAATACCCAGGCACTCAACCTGTCTGCCAATCCGGGCAATTTTTATGCTTATAATTCATTTATGATGGGGAGTCCCATGATGTACAGTCCTTACTATCTCGGAAGCCCTTATAGTATGGGATTAGGATACAGCCCGTTTTTAGGGAGCTATCCATCTTTAAGCTTAGGACTTGGCTTAGGTTATTCATGGGGAAATCCATGGATGGGAGGTTTGTATAATCCTTATTCTTTTGGCGGATTGTATTCACCCTATTATTATTCTCCTTACATGATGGGTTATGGCGGCTATTATGGCGGAGGATACGGGTATTATGGTTACTACAAGCTAGGTAATTACACTCCACGCCCCGCTTCTGCTTATGGCCCGAGAAGATCGTCTAATTCCAGCGTTTATATGGGCGATGGTAATACAACAACGATCAATGGTTCAGCTCCTGTCAGGACATTTGGCAATACGAATACGGGGAATGCAAGAACGAATACCAACCGATTTGGCAGCGAGAGAGTATTTACAACCAATCCGAATGAACATCCTGAGAACTTAAATACCAATACAAGAGTGGCTGAGAAAAAACCTTCTATTCTCAGAATGTTCCAGAGGAATAACAATAATAATTATGTAGAGCCGAGGAGAAACAACCAGGAAATTTATCGTCCGCAGCAGCAGGAGCGTACTTTCAGCAGGCCTGAAAGAACCTTTGAGCAGTCGCCGCGAGTAGAGGTTTCCACGCCTTCTTATAACAATTCAGGATCCGCTCCGGCGAGAACATTTAGCCCGCGAGGTCATTGAGATAAAAAACATTTTGAAAAATACCCCCCTTTCATCGGGGGTATTTTTTTAGCGGCATTTTAAACATACAACAGGAAAATAAATCAAAAGAGAAAGCCGTTTATCTAATATAATACAAAAGAAGACTAAGATGAAAAAAAGAATCATTGTATTTTTAGTAAGCATCCTTTTAGTTCAAATTGCTTTTGCCCAGGACGAAAGTGATGCGTTACGTTACAGCTATCTTACGCCGGGAGGAACTGCCAGGATGCAGGCTGTGGGTGGTACGGGTGTATCATTAGGCGGAGATGCGGGAGATATTACCTTAAATCCTGCAGGAATAGGTTTTTTCAAAACAGGCGATCTGTCCATCACTCCGGGATTAAAAGCTGCCAATACTCAAGGGGATTACTTGAATTCTTCTGCATCAGATTCAAAAATAGACCTGTATGTTCAGCAGCTTGGATTGATAATCGCTTCGGATAAAAAACGGGGAAGCAATACCCGCTGGCAGAATTTTACTTTTGGAATCGGGCTGAACCGTTTAGCCAATTTCAATAATAATGTCTATTTTCAGGGAGTTAATAAGAATTCTTCTTACTCAGAACAATATCTGGAGCAACTGATCAATGACAAAGTCACTAATCCGAATGATGCAGCCAAAAATTATCCTTATGGTGCCAGCCTGGCATTTAATACTTTTTTAATAGATACTTTGGATGATGCTTCCGGCAATATGATCGGTTATCAGTCTTATGTGCCTGTTTCCAATGGCATTCTCCAACAGAATTCCATTAGCACGAGGGGGGGGCTTAATGAATTTGCTTTGGCGTTTGCCGGCAATTATGATAACCGGCTTTATATCGGCCTGGGCTTGGGGATTCCATCCATCAAATATAACCGAACGAATACCTATTCGGAAAACATCACGCAAAGCAATGGTAATAACGGATTTCAGAATTTCTCTATTACAAATACCCTTTCGACCACGGGTGTGGGGATAAACGGAAAGATTGGATTAATATATACCGTTAGTCCGATGATAAGGTTAGGAGGCGCTTTCTATTCGCCCACCGCTTACTCTATGCATGACAGTTATACCACTTCCATGACTACCAATACGGGCAATTTCCAGGGCACCCAAAAACAAAGTTCTACCGATCTGAATAATGGCTATCCCGGAGAATATAATTACTCATTGACAACTCCCTGGCGGGCAATGGGCGGCATTTCTTTTATATTCGGGACTTCTCCTGATGTAAAACAACAGCATGGATTTCTGAATATTGACTATGAATATGTCAATTATGGCTCTGCCCGTTACAGCTTTAACAGCAGTAATTCAACGACCGGCGATCAGGCACTTGCCAATTCGCTCAATCAATCTATCAGTTCCATGTATAAAGGCGCATCCAATGTCCGCGTGGGGGGTGAATTGAAATTTAATATTTTATATGTACGTGCCGGTTTTGACTGGATGGGCAGCCCCTACAGCAACAGCGATATCAAAGCGCAACAAACAAGATACAGTGCCGGATTAGGAATTCGCACGAACGGCATTTATGCAGACCTGACTTATGTTTATTCAAACCGCGGCGATCAATATTATCCTTATTTGTTACAGGATAAAACAGTAAGTCCCGCCAGCCTGACCTATCATGCCAGCAATATCATTTTCACTATCGGCTTCAAGCTGTAACTAATTTAACGTGGTTTCGAATGATCTATGTGCTGATCAAGCCTTATCTCTCCTTGGACCTTCAGATGAATCCGGCTCATGGATGCCTATAGTGCGCTTTTAATATGCTTTATCTACTTAATCCATACTTGATCCATGCAGTAACTACTGCTAAGTCAACTATTATTTAGGAGGTTTCCCACAAAGGCCTGCCTACCGGACAGGCTGGCACAAAGTCCACAAACTATCGTCAGACAGGCCTGCCTGACGGCAAAGGCAGGGGTTCTGTTTGGTGTTCTCCGTGGCTCCGTCCAAAGGTTCAAAGAACTCTTTTGGAGACTCCTTGTGGAGTGGGATATCTTTTGCGTCATTTTATATTTGACATAACACTATAGGATCTATATGCTGATCAGGCCTTATCTCCCCTTGGCCCTTCAGATGAATCCGGCTCATGGATGCCTTTAGTGCGCTTTTAATACCCTTGATCTATGCTTGATCTACGCTTGATCTATGCTTGAACCATGCAGTAACTACTTTTTTACGGGAGTTTCGGGGTCTAAGCTTGCCTCGTCTCAGGCGATGGTTTCAGGTTTCGAGTTTAGGATTTGGGGGGGGGTATTTGATGGAAGATTTAAGATTGATGATTTAGGATTTTAGATTTAGGATTTCAGAAGATGTGGATAAAAAAGACTTGACTTTGGCTTTTTTATTTCGTATATTCGTGAAAAATAAACCCTTATGCCACTACAATGCGGACCTCTGCTTATTACCGGAACTATAGATGATGTATGCTTTTACCAGATGGAAGGGCAATACTATGCCCGGAGGAAAAGTTCCCTCACCCGCAAGCGGGTACTGAAAGACCCTAAATTCCTGCTTACACGAGTGCATGCAGTGTTATTGGGAGAAGCCTCTAAGATAGCCTCCCGGGTTTACCGGCAGATAACCGGTGAACGCAAAAAACATGCTTTATACCGGGAGATAACGGGTAAAGCCATTTATCTGTTGCGGGAGGGGAAAGATAAAGAGGCCGCATTTGAAATCCTCTGCGGGCAATATCTGAAGCCGGAACCGACGGAACAGGTGGCTTCGGTAACTCTCAGAAAAGATATTGCAGCAGGTGAGAAGTTACGGAACACACCTACTATACCGTTACCTACATTAAAAAGTACCTATTTCCCTCTACCGCCTCCGAGGCGGAGAAGAAGGCGTTTTATAGCTATGGCTCATTGGGAAAAGCAATATGCCCTGGGACCATGAGAAAGTATTTATATCTAATGATAG
>SCQV01000025.1 GCA_004299085.1 Chitinophagaceae bacterium
CATTATATTTTTTAATGATTGTTTTTTTAACTTTCTCCAGGTCTTCCTTTTGCCAGTCAATGGTAAACTCGCCCTCAATAGCTTCTTTAAATCCTTTATTCCCTTCAAAGATTTCTTCCGGCCCGGTAATGCCCTGCATGGCCAAGAATGCTGAATGGGTGGAAGTCCATCCGGTAGAAGGAAATGCGAGTCCTTTCCAATGAGATAAATTACCGGTTCTCGTCACACGGAGTGCATTATAAGCGGTACCAGAGATGGCGATAGCATGGGCAGTTTTATCTGCATCCGACCCAAGGGCAAACGCCACACCCGCTGCAGTTCCATAAGCACCCTGCACGGTATGGTCGAAACATTTGTCCCGCATAGGTGCCACATCGCTTAATCTGCATTGCACCTGATAAGCTATGGCCAGCGCAGTCAAGAAATCATTTCCATTCTTGTCAGCATACTCAGCGGCGGCTAAGATGTTCCCGGCATGATCGGATGGATGACAGGTTTCTTTTTTCGCCAAATAACTATCATTATAGTCTAAGTAACGAATGAGCGCTGAATTATAAAATGCAGCTCGGTCAGGCGCAGTTCTTTCCCCGCCAATTAAGCTTGTCAGTGGATTGCCGCCCAAATCTCCAATCTGTTTCCTGATCATTTTAATTGGCTTTCCTTGCTGAGCGCCGATAGCACATCCTAAAGAGTCCAGCAACCGGATTTTTAACTCCCTTACAGCTTCTTTGGACAAGTCACTCTAATGGCGGTCATGAACAAACCTTGCTAACTTTTGTACTTTTGTCATGGTTTTTAGTGTTTAGAATTGTATGTTTCATTTATTTTTCAATGCAAAGTTATGAAGGCCTGTAGCCGCAATGGGGCAAAGGCGATTAGCTTTATGGGAAGAAACGATTATGGCTTTCAAAGACTGATGAAAAAACTTTAATTTTGCAGGCGAAGCAATTTCAAAAATAAGAATATGGCACAGCGCAGTAAGGAAGAAGTCCTTGAATATCTTGGACGTGCAGAAGTGGCCGCTGTCGGCACTTCAGATATGGGTACCCCGCGTCAGCGAATGATGCATTTTGGTACAGATAAAAATTTTAATATGTATGTGAGCAGCATGAAAGGTGATCCGAAAATTATTCAATGGAGCAATATTCCGGAAACGGCCATGCTTATTCATCAGGGACCAACTTTTATGGAAATGGAAGAAGTAGAAGTGATTGGCAGAGCAGAAGTTATCCATAATAAAGAAGAACGGGAGGCAGCCATTGAATTAATGAATAAACGATCCCCGATTGTCGCCAATTTTTATAAAATTAATGCAACAGAGCGTCTGGAATTTATTCGTATCAGACCTTTTATTGTTAAATATCGTTTCGTGCCGGAAATTCTGCAGGGAGAAAAACCTACTATTTTTGAATTTCCCGAAAACCGGTTTGCATTCAACGCATGGGATGATGTGAAAGCTAAAGCCAGAACATGGAAAGAGGCTATTCGCCCTTTGTCTTTAACTGCTTCTTTAATTCCTCTTTTACTCGGAGGAGCTGTTGCTTTTTCCATATTGCATACTATCAACTTATCGCTGTTCCTGCTTACCTTACTCGGCGGAGTCATGATCCAGGCCGGTACGAATATGATCAATGATTGGAAAGATGCAGAGCGTGATAATGAAAACGTGGAAGGTATCCGTCCATTTACGGGCGGATCGCGCATGATACAATTGGGACTTATTTCCCGTTCAGACATGGGCTTTTTTGGCATTTTGCTCAGCGCTGTTGCTGCTCTGATTGGTATCTATCTTGTCTTTGTCAGCGGATGGGGATTAATTCCGTTGATTCTTTATGGCTTGATGGCCGGCATGTTTTATACCGGTGCCAAAGGGAAATTCTCATTCATTAATATAGCACCCGGATTGGCGGAATTTCTGATCGCCACTACTTACGGCGTCCTGATGACAGCGGGTGCTTTTTATGTTCAAACCGGTTATTTTTCACTGCAAATATTTCTCCTGTCATTACCGGTAGCTATATTTATTACCAACGTGTTACTGGTTAATCAATTTCAGGATGCGGATGCTGACCAGAAAACGGGAAAGAACACATTGGTTGTACGCATAGGTAAAAAGCGGTCGAAAAATATCCTGATAGGATTTTTTATTGCGGCTTATGCCATCATCGCATTATTACCGGTATCAGGCTTTGCACCGTATGCTTTATATTTTGCTTTCCTTTCTATACCGTTTGCCGTGCAGGCAATTCGTTATACCCAACGCAATTACAATAAAGCAGCGGTAGATTTAATTTCGGGGAATGCTCATACTACCATCGCTCATTTGTTTGCAGGCTTATTGCTGGTATTTGCCTTCATACTTAGCGGCACAGGCTATGTCCTGCCGGTATTATATTTAGTCGCTTCCGTTTTGTTAGTAGCCTGGGTATGGAATTATATTGAACGGAAAAGGAAGACTATGAATAGTTTCCGCCTTGCTATTAAGAAAGGATGAAGAAGAAATGAAATTATTTTACAGGAAGACCCGAAAGGATTTCTCCCTTAATCACTTTAGTAATCCCGTTTTTTTCAAATCCACGCGGAGCACATATAGAAATAGTTCTGTATAATCCTGACCTTGTAATTTTTCTAGCCATTTTCAATCTTCGTTCTCCCATATATCTGCATGCCAGCCCGGGCAATAATGTCAACCCGCCATTGATGTCTATTATCTTTCGTATCGTTTCCAGTGAGCCGCTTTCGTAGTGGATATTGTTTATGTTTTTATTATTAAGGGATAAACTATTTTTATTTTCCGGAAGGAAATAATACTCAAATTCTTCATGGAGAATAAATTCGTCCGGTGGGATCTCATCCCATTGCACTGCTGTTTTTTTTAAATAGAGGGTGTTTAGGGCTGATGTAAAGCACAAAACTTTCTTTGAATAAATCTTCTTCATAATATCCTTCTTTAATAAATGGGGCCATCGTAATAGCGCCATCCAGACTGACATCTTCAAAGTGCATCACCATTTCTTTAGAAGTGAGCTCCGGAATTTCTACCTGTAGCTCCGGATATTTTTTTGCCAGAGAAGCCACAAAAAGAGGAAGAAGATACGCGCCGGTAAAGGCAATATACCCAGCCGGAAAATTCTATCCGGCCGATTATTCATTTTCCGTGCCGTTTCTACAAACAGCCTTTGTTCTTCTACTATTTTCTTTGCCTGTTCTATTAAATCTGCACCCTTCATCGTGGTAGAAATTGGAAAACGGGGACGGTCGAAAATGATAATGCCAAATTCCTTTTCCAATCGCTGAATTTCTTTACTCAACGTTGATTGAGCAATATCACATTCATCTGCAGCACGGGCAAAGCTGCGATGCTTATCCACTGAAACAATATATTTTAACTGGTTAAAATTCATGGCCATGCAGAGTGACTGCCGATAAACACTTATTAAAAGATTTCAATTGACAAAGATAATAAAGTGATTCACCGGATTATTCCCAATCGGGCAAATGATTTTTCCGGTTTGAGCCATGATTTTGATTGTTTTTTACCATCTTTGTTCTCTAAGTTTTCTTAAATTATTTATCCTTTCGCACATGCTTTGCATCTATCACGAATCAACTGATCCTTATTTTAATGTTGCTACAGACGAATATATTCTGAAATACATAGAAGAAGATTGTTTTATGCTCTGGCGAAATGACAATGCTATCATTGTCGGCCAGTTTCAGAATACTTTGTCGGAAATAAATTATGATTATGTAAAAGCGCATCATATTGCCGTAGTCAGAAGATTATCGGGCGGCGGTGCGGTGTATCATGATCTTGGGAACCTGAATTTCTCATTTACTAAAACAGGCAAAGACACCAACCTTTCTGATTTTGAAAAATTCACGCGTCCGATTGTGGAAGTATTACAACAGTTGGGGGTGGATGCGAAGTTTGAAGGAAAAAATGATCTGACAGTAGATGGGAAAAAAATTGCCGGAAATGCAGCACATATTTATAAAAATAAGATATTGCATCATGGCTGCCTGTTATTTTCTTCACAAATAAGAAATGTGAGTGAAGCGCTGAAGATTAATCCCGTGAAATATATTGATAAGGCTGTGAAGTCCGTTCCCAAGAGAGTGACCAATATATCCGATCATCTGAAAACACCGATAACTATTGAAGAATTTACACATAAAGTAATGGAGCACGTACTGGCTATTTATCCCAATAGCCGGCTTTATACATTTACTTCAGAAGATCTACAAAAAATAAAACAGCTTCGTGATGAAAAATATGCCACGCAAGAATGGAATTACGGAAAGTCACCGGATTATAATTTTAAAAAAACGATTAGAACAAACGGCGGATTATTAGAAATGAACCTGGAAGTGAAAAAAGGAACCATCGAAAAAGTAAAGATTTTTGGAGATTTTTTTTCAGAAAAAGGTATTACGGAAATAGAGCATGCATTGGTTAATACAGATCACGAAGAGCAGGCCATCAGAACAGTTTTATCCCGGTTCTCCATAGGCAGGTATTTTCGGAATATAGATGCTGACGAGTTGGTAGAAGCAATGTTTTAATAGGTTAAGTCATGTTATGAGGAGGCAGTGAACCGCTGAAGCTTTCATCTTTAATAAAAGGAATTTTATGCCATCAATACATAAAGGAAGCATAGGAAATAGGGCTTTAACCTTAGTAGAATGGTAATGGCCCCCTTGCCTGAACCTTTTATTAGCTTCTTTTCCCTACTTCTATAGAAAGGGCTGTTGAGCTTTTTACTTACTGTGAAATAAGGGAATAAGGTCCAAATCATTCACCCAATTCCTTTCCTACTAAGGTTTGCTCTGCTAAATAAAGTAGAAACGTTATTAAAAAGATATTTCTAATGTACACGAATTTAAAAATCTCTGGCGCCTCATAATATGATTTAGCCGTTTTAATGAGTTGTAATTTATTCTATTCCGTATCTTTGCTATATTGGGTAAATAAAACACAGTATATACGGATTTTGGGCGAAGGATCCTGCGGGAGATTCACGGTGATCAACAAGAGATATTTTCATCCTTTGAAAAGTTTATCTACCTTCTCCCAAAGCCGGCTTTATTATGTTAAATCTATAAATAATTACTTATGAATTACACAGAAAACTTTGAAGGCATCAAGCTGGATGTGCAGGCAGGGAGTATTGATATTGAAAAAAACGTACAAGAAGAGATAAGGAAACTGCTGACAAGGTTGCGGCGGCATGTTTCTGAAATCACTTGGGCAGATTTTTATCTGGAAGACAAAACAGGAAAATCTACCAATCAAAAAAGAGTTAGTATCCGCTTCGGCATTCCCCGCAATGATGCTTTTGCCTCTGATACCGGCGACAACTTTATGGCACTTCTTAAAAGTGTAGAAGAAAAGTTACGCCGGCAATTGGAAAAACGCCCGCTCAGATGAATTGCGAAGTCACCTTTTAATGCTTAAGCATTATGCCTGAAATAATTATTGAAGCCCGGCAAGCCTCCTTGAGCACCGGATTGAATGTACGGAGAATCCTTCCTTTCCGCTTACGCAGGATGGTAGGCCCTTTTATTTTCATGGACCATGCGGGGCCGGTAAGTATTCAGCCTGCCGTCATGTCGGCTATGGATGTATTGCCGCATCCGCATATTGGCTTGTCCACCGTTAGTTACTTATTCGGCGGACAGGTTACGCACCGCGATAGCCTTGGGGTAGAGCAAATAATCCGTCCGGGTGAAGTAAATTGGATGACGGCTGGAAGCGGAATTTCACATTCAGAAAGGTTTGAAGCGCCGGATACACTGGCCGGCGGCAGATTGGAAATGATTCAAACCTGGGTGGCATTACCGGAGAAAGATGAGGAAGCAGTCCCTTCTTTTAATAATTATAAGCCGGAAGAGCTACCCATTTTTACAGACAAAGGCATTTGGATGCGACTGATTGCAGGCAGCGCTTATGGGCTGAAAAATGAGGTCAAAATCAATTCCCCGATGTTTTACCTGCATGTAAACCTAAAGCCGCAAACTCGTTTCAGCCTGCCGGATGGCTTTTCAGAGCGCGGCGTCTATGTAGCTAAAGGGAACATTGAATCTTCAGGAAGAACTTATACAACCGGTCAGATGCTGGTATTTGCCAAAAGTGAACAGCCTGTATTATTGGCAAAAGAAGCGGCTACAGTCATGCTGCTGGGTGGTGAACCGCTGGGTGAAAGATTTATCTGGTGGAATTTCGTTTCTTCCAGAAAAGAACGGATTGAACAAGCCAAAGCCGACTGGAAGGAAGGCAGGATAAAGCTACCGCCCGCTGACAACAAAGAATTTATTCCACTCCCTGAAAACCGGCTAAAACCGGTATCCAGTGCGCCACCGCCGGAGCCACTTTCATAAACCGTAATTTTATCTTCAGAATAAGGCTCTTTATTGACCCACAAAACGTTCCTCCGGAACGTTGATAGTCAACCACCATTCTATTTTTTACCTACTATATGTTCCTCTGGAACAACTGTCGTCCGCCTCTGGCGGACGCATTATGGGTAATAGGTATAAATCAATATATGTAAATGTTCCAGAGGAACATTTCGTGACAAATTGGGGGTATTTAAA
>SCQV01000265.1 GCA_004299085.1 Chitinophagaceae bacterium
CACAAAAGGAAAGTTAGTGTATTCTCTGCTGCCTTTTTTAGTGCTGAGCCTGCCTGTTTGGGGGCATAATATTTCTATTCGCCATGCTCCCATTCCTGTTTTACAGGAGCAACAGATGGCGGTTCATGGGACAGTTACGGATGCAACTTCGGGTGATCCGTTGCCGGGAGTAACAGTGGCTGTAAAAGGTACATCACGTGGTACTACTACAGATGTCAACGGTAAATTTACTGTGAATGATGTGGCAGAAAATGCAGTATTGGTGTTTTCTTATATAGGTTATCAGACAAGGGCTGTCCGGGTAAATGGTAAAAGTTCGGTAGATATTGTTTTAAAAGCTTCAGTATCTGAATTAAATCAGTTGGTGGTGATTGGTTATGGACAAGAAAAGCAAAAAGACGTCACAGGAGCTATTTCGGTCATAAAGCCTCATCAAATATCACATCTTCCGGCTACCCGTGTGGATAATATATTGGAAGGAAGAATAGCTGGTGCGCAAATAACATCCCAATCGGGTGCTCCTGGAACTGGTACCACCATTGAAATCAGGGGATCACGTTCCATTACTGCAAGTAATGAACCTCTATATGTGATAGATGGCGTTATAGGGGCTGGGGATCTCAATACAATAAACCCGGCAGATATAGCATCCATTGAAGTGCTAAAAGACGCTTCGGCTACAGCTATTTATGGTTCCAGGGGGGCCAATGGGGTAATTATCATTACAACCAAGCGCGGACAACCGGGAAAAGACGTTGTTACACTTAATTCCTCCGTTGGTTTCGCTCAATTGCCCAGATATCTCAATACTATGAATGCCGAACAATTGGCCACTTATCAAAATGATATCTACTTATATGGCCATCCTGATGCCGCCGTTTCACAGCTCCCTTTTCCTAATCCTGATACTTTTGGTGTAGGTGGCAACTGGACAAAGGCAATAACACGTAACGCACCTTTTCAAAGCCACACCCTTTCATTAAGTGGAGGCACCCGGTCGTTTACCTATTACATTTCGGGCAATTATACCAACGAAGCTGGTATTATAAAAACGTCCGGTATGAAACGGTATCAGTTCAGGGTAAACTTGAATAAAAGTTTCTCTAAAACTTTTAAGGCCGGACTTACCCTTAATTATTCCAATTATACGGTGCAGAATAATCTCGTCAACATTGGCTCCAACGCCGGATGGTATTATTCCACCCTTACCATACCACCTCCTCCCATGATTCCTATCTATAATGCAGATGGAAGTTATGGCGACTGGAATCCGATTTGGTATTCAGGCAACTACATTAATACCCCTGTTGCTTTGGTAAACCTGGAAAAAGACAACTCAAAGTTTTCGACATTATTACCTGATTTCTTTGTATCGTGGGAACTTTTACCTGGCTTGACACTCAGAAGCACTTTCAGCTATAAAGACAGGAATACATATCGTTATAAATACTTCCCAGGCACCTTGCCGGCAAGTGAAGCCAAGCAACAAGGCGGGTATGCATATCAGTATTCCGGTCCATCTGATGAGATATTAAACAACAACCTGATATCATACCGTCATGTATGGAAGAATGCGCATAGCCTCAGTGTAATGGCAGGTTGGATATATGAGAAAGATGAAAATAGAAACTTTATAGCTACCGGTACCGGATACTTCGTGGATGGTATGGAAGAAAATAGCTTACAGTCTGCCCCAAGTAAAGATCAAACAAGCATTTCATCAGCCAATTCATCACAGACTATTATCTCCGCGCTAAGCAGGATAAATTATAATTATAAACAGAAATATTATTTAACATTGACAGGAAGGACGGATGGCTCTTCCAATTTTTCCATCAATCACAAATGGGCATTTTTCCCATCGGGTGCTATAAAATGGCGGGTTGGACAGGAAGATTTCATGAAAAGTATAAAATCAATTAACAATTTGGATATACGCCTTAGCTACGGAAGTACAGGCAATCAGGCTATATCTCCTTATCAATCTCTGCCCAAGTTGGCTGTTAATAACAATGGATATATATTTGGCGGTACTATTCCTGTCGCCTATTATCCATCTTCTCTCCCTAATACCAATCTTACATGGGAAACCTCCCAGGAAGCTGATTTAGGACTGGACATTGCTCTTTTAGGAAATAGGATCAACATTACTGCAGATGCCTATAATACGCACACTGAAAATTTATTATTAAATATACAGATCCCGCAACAAACCGGATATGTAACACGCCTCGTTAACTTAGGTAAAACGATGAACAGGGGAATAGAGTTTACCGTAAATACAACCAATATTCAGTCTAAAGAATTTACCTGGTCATCCATTATAACTTATGCACATAATGAGCAAAAGGTGTTGGATCTTGGACCATTGGTAGAGGTGGAAACCCATAATAACTATTCTGCCACGCAGTATCCCATGTATGCTTATGAAGTGGGACTTCCAACCTCGTCAGTTTTTGGTGCGGTATATGCAGGGACATGGAAATCCGATGCGGATATTACTGCGAATAAAAATAAGTATGTATCAATTCCCACCTTCTATCATCCTGGCCGGCCCAGATATGTAGATCAAAATCATGATGGTGTACTTGACAAGAATGATATTGTTTACTTAGGACAAGCAGATCCAAAATATTATGGTGGGTTGGATAATGATTTTACTTATAAAGGTTTTGAATTGGATGTGTATTTTGAATACTCCGGTGGAAATGTCATGTATAATGATGTGGAATTAGAAATGGCCTCCGGTTCTTCGTTGACTAATCAATTCGCTTACATGCTTGATGGCTGGAATGCAAAGACTAATCCTGAATCCAATATACCGGCGCCAGGGTCTTATGATCATGTGCCTAATACCCGCTATGTTCATAATGCTTCCTACATCAGGTTAAAATCAGCCCGGTTAGGATATAATTTTGATCCTCAAAAATGGGGTATCAAGGGGATTACTCATGCCAGCTTCTTCATATCCGGGCTCAATTTATTGCTTTGGACTAAATATACCGGATATGACCCTGAAGTAAATACGGAAGGGACAAGCTCAACTGTCAGAAGAAACGATGATGGTGCCTATCCACCTAACCGTACAATAGCCGCAAACCTGTCGTTGACATTTTAAACTATTGATCCTTACTATAATTAATTTTAAAGATATGAAAAAGATTTCTCTTTATTTGATACTTGGCGTCATTTCATTAATCATAATGCCAGGTTGCAAAAAGGAATTGACAGAACACCCAACAAGTTTTGTTGCCCCTTCTAATTTCTTTCAAACAAAAGATGAAGATGAAGCGGCGGTGAATGGTATATATTCCGTCTTATATAATTTCTTCAGCGACTGGCAATTTCTTGAAGAAACGGATGGCACTTCCGATCTGATGTGGGTAAACGTAGGAACAAGCTTTGACGGAACATTCTCTTACGATCCGTCAGCACCCGGATTTGGCGCCTCTGTATGGGAGTATGGCTATCAGGGCATCCTGTATGCGAATAATACGATCTATGGTATAGAGCATTCCCCTGTGGACAGTACTTCCAAAAAATCAATGATCGCTGAAGCAAAATTTCTAAGAGCGCTTTATTATTTTTTCCTCACCAACACTTTTAATGGAGTGCCTTATTGGACATTTCCCCTTAATACGGAAGACAGAGTAACACAGGTATCAAAATTACCCAGGACTGATGCCGGTGTTATCAGAGACAGCTTAATTGCTGATTTGAAAGGATGTGCCGGTGATCTTCCATTGAAACAGACCGGAGCAAATACAGGAAGGGTTACACAAGGTGCTGCTTTGGCTCTATTGGAAAAAATAGCCTTGTTTAATAAGGATTGGCAAACATCCATTGATGCAGGAGAGCAAATTGTCAAGGGAGGCCAATACAAGCTATTACCCAATTATGCGGACATCTTTGACACGAAAAATAGTGCCGAATCCATCTTTGAAATACAATATTCCTATAGTGTATCAGGAGGAATTCAGCGTTCTCAACAGATACCCAGTTACTGTATGCCGGGCAATCATAAATCAGGCACTACCATATATGATGGAGTGGATCTGGGGACCAAGGCTGCCACTACTTATGGAGATATACGGCCGACACATGTACTGGTAGGGTTATACTCTGATTCCACTGACACCAGAAAAGATGTGGTGTTAGGATATAGTTATAATGGCCAGGAATTTAACCTGTATAAAACTACAGGAATGCCGTGGCTTGGGCCGAAGTTTTGGGATTTAAGTGTCATTAACCTCGCCAGTGGAAAAAACTTGCGCTATCTGCGCTATGCCGATGTACTCTTAATGCTGGCAGAAGCGTATAACGAATCAGGAAATACAGCTAAAGCACTTACTTATTTAAATCAGGTAAGAGAAAGATCTCATATTCCTGATGTAGTTAGCACCGATCAGGATAGCGTTCGCCAGATAATTCGTGATGAACGTGGCAGAGAACTTGCCGGTGAATATCAACGCCGTTGGGATTTGATAAGATGGGGAATTTGGTATGATGCATTAAAAGAAACTGCTAAAGATAATCCTAATGGGGCACCTAATTTGGAAGCCTATAAGCAATATTATCCCATACCTGAAAATGAGATAATTAAGAATTCCAATCTAAAACAGAACCCGGGCTATTAACATGGGTCTTTACCTACGAATTAAATTCATAATCAACATCTGTCATACCTAATCTTATGAGTAATCACGAAGACAAATCAAAATCATCAATCACGCGAAAAACGTTCCTGAAACACTCCACTATTTCGTTGCTTGGATTAAGTTTAATTCCCACATTAGGATTAAGTTCCGGCAATAAACATCCTCATGTAATTGGGAAGGATAATAACGAGGATATGTTACGGAGTATTCAGTACAATGTCTTTAATGGCTGCATTGGCTATAAAGATATTAATGGCAGGGAGTTACCGGCAGATGAGCAATATGATTTAGTCAGGGCAGCACGAAATATGGGCCAAATACCCAGGAGAATTGTTTTACAACTCGCCTTGTATAAGCCCGATATCATAACCTTCTCAGAGGCGCCTGATGAAAAAACAATAGCGGAAATGGCAGGATGGCTCAATATGAATTATGCGTATTTTCCCGGAGCGAAAGATGGAAAAGGGCACTATCCCGGCAGCATATTAACTAATTATGAAATTGTTAGTTCTGAAAACAGGCCTTTTGTGGATAAGGAGAATAATGCTGAAAAATTATTTACCAGGCATTGGGGAAAAGCAATGCTTCGTTTGACAAACGGGGAAATGATTACGGTTCATACCACTCATCTCTGGCCGTTCACCAAAAATGGAGGTCAGGCAATTAGATTGGAAGAAATAGACCAACTTTTGAAGTCAATACATTACGATATGGCACATGATACGAAATCAGTTCTTCTGCAAGGCGATCTAAACTCTCTGCCTGCTACACCTGAACATACCGAGCTGACTTCGGGAGGGCTGATAGATACTTTCGCAAAAGTTGGTACCGGAGATGGCTACACCGTCACTTCCAATGACCCACGTGCAAGAATAGATTATATATA
>SCQV01000266.1 GCA_004299085.1 Chitinophagaceae bacterium
ACCCCCCTGTGTACTACAAGCCTCCTCCGGATATCTACCCCCAGTATTTTCAACACTTTCACCACGGGAAACCTTGAAAAAAAATTATAAATGACCCTTTTTTACGCAACTTGGGTTAAGTGCGCTTTTAATAGGGCGAAGGTAGGGGGAAGATAGGGAGAAGACAGGGAGAAGGTAGGGAGTATCCCCCTTTTGTCTTGCGCTTTGATTGGGTCGAGGAGTGTCTATGATAAAACATGCATCTCCGGTAATGAATGGAGGATCATTTAGTTAGCCTCGGAACTCACATTATGTTATTGTGTAGCGATAGCACAGCCGCCGATACAGATTGATAGAAATGTAACTTACCGCCCGATGGCGTAGTAAGTTCATAGAATAAACAACCCGGAGCTTCCTCTCCCTGTGCAGAAAGCACGCATAGCCATTCTTTATTGGAACAAAAGCCTGATTGTTGGATCGGGCTGAGGTACATTCATACGCACGTGTCATCCCGCTGTTTTCCGAAGGCTATCTATCCGGAAAGCCGGACTTCTCCCTTGTTACTCAAAAGAAATCCACAGATCATCGGATATCCACAATCACTCTTCGGATAAACTCTCTCACGGCTACCGGCAAGGCAGCACTCACGGCTTACCATTCATCTCCTTCACTCTACCACTGGAAACACCGATATACGCAGCCGGGTAGCTCCCATGGGAATTAAAGCAATGTTTTGTGCCGGAGTACTCACGGTTACAGGGCTTTGCGGCAGCGCGCCGCATAACCCGTGCTCGTCAATAGTCCAGTAGGGAATTTGTTTTCCTTTTGCAACTAATTCAATAGGTGCAGATTGTGGAGTAAAAGGAAAATTATCTTTCGGCCATGCTTTATGAATGATCTTAAAATCTTTTGCCGGATCTTCGCCTTTTAAATCCAATCCGTAATTCCAGGCACTCTCAGGGTAAATGGCTACTGCAGGCCATTCTTTTATATTAATATCCGGTTGGTAATGGGCATCTTCCACCGGTATCTTCCCGGGATTCATATCTTCAAAACGTTCCTTTATTTTCAGAGAAAAAGTTAAAGGACCATAATTGACGCTGACACTGTTTTTATTTTTTGTCCAGGTGGTAAGCGTTATCTCCATCGGCATTTCCAACTCTATCTTATCCCCGTTTTTCCAGGTATTTTCTATGCGGGCGTAAGTGTCCGGAGGAAAGGTTGTTTCCTGCCTCACACCGTTAACGATCACAGACGCATTTTTACACCACCCGGGAATACGCAGGTAAAGTGGGAAAGTTGCACTTTTGGCAGTATGAATGATAAACTCCACCCGGTCACTGAAGGGATAATGGGTTTTTTCCTCAATACTTATCTTAGTTCCGTTACCGGCTTTGGCATTCACTTTGGCATCCGAATATAAAACGGCCGCCAATCCGTTATCTGGCGTCGCCATCCAGAGATGTTCTGCATAATAAGGCCATCCCATAGCATGATTATGCTGGCAGCAACGGTGATCCAATGGGTTCATCATAAAAAACGGGCCGGCGTTTTGTATCCCTGGACTGTGGTTGGTGGTGTCGCTGGTCACCATATTGGGTGCGGTCAGATAACGCAATGCCCGGAAGTCAGGTGTCATAGCTGCAGGATAAGTATTGAAGGTGACATTCTCACAATTATCCGCCCACATCGGGTCGCCGGTGAATTGTAACAACAGCTCGTCTGAAGCCATCTGTTCCACCATGCCGCAGGTTTCTATTGCCTGATGTGGGCCGGTATGTCCCGGTCTGGCATTTTCATCGGCTCCATACATACCCCCCGGAACCTGTCCGTATATACTTCTGATGAGATAAAAATTATGGTAAGTGGCTTCCAGATCGGAAGAATCTCCCGTTTGTAAATAATACGTAGCAGGTGCTCTGAAACCTTGCGCCACATTTACATTGTGCCAGTCGGGTAAATTATTTACCTGTTTCCAGTCTGCCATATTATCGTGGATTTTGGTGGCCAATTGTAACAGCCAGGGATAACCTGTACGGTTGTACAGCCAATAAACGCTGTATAGATTATCGCCGGCACGGCTGTTACCCCAATAATTTTTTAAGAACAAGCTGTCCGGTTCTTTTAATTCCCATTGGAAATATTTTGTCATAAAAGGAATCACTCGTTTATCCTGAGTATATTCATAATAAGATTGCAGACACCACAGCATGATCATGTTGGGCCATAAGCTGGGAGTACCGTTTTTCTCAATGGTCATAGGACCGAAATAACCGTCAGGCCGTTGGCTTTTTAATACGGCATCTAACCAGACTTCCGCTTTTTTAATGATGTCCGGATCTTTCAGCATATAACCCATATCTGCATAGCCGCGCAACCAATAAGGCATTTCTTCCCATCCATGAATTCCCCTACCATCAGGGTTGAGCCAGGCATTATCCTTTTGTTCCAGAAAAGCGCT
>SCQV01000267.1 GCA_004299085.1 Chitinophagaceae bacterium
AAAATCCGGATCTTTTCTTCCAACACATGAACGGTAGGATTGGTATTTCTGCTGTAGATATATCCGTCAGATTTCCCAAGAGAAACATCATGCCATTCATCAGGGTCATGGTAAGCAAAGGTTACACTTTTTAAAATGGGTGGAGTAACGGCCCCTTTATAAAATTCATTCTCTTCACCTGCCCACACGGTAGCAGTTCCTTTTTTGTATTTTTTCGTGTCCATTCTTTATTTGTTCGTTTATAAGTCGAATAATCCATGTTTATGGATAGAATCTTTTAGCTGGTTCATTCACCTTTATACAAATTATCTGCCTGCAATCATGACCGAACGAAGGCCTGAAACATAAGGCTTATTGAAGGCTCTTTATACCCTCCTCAAGTAGAGAATCCTTTAATAATATGATCAGGCGGCTCCCATGGGGCCTTTTACTCAACTATGGATGCATTTTTACAATCAGGAAGCTTCTAAGAAGCTCAATTATAGCATAACTACTGTTAAGTTAAATATATACTGACGGATGAGATTCCTTCGTCGTTCCTCCCCGGAATGACGTCATTACGAGGTTGAGGCACGAAACCGAAGCAATCTTTACACGAAATTTTAATCTTAACATCACACCACTATCTTTTATGCCTGTTTTAGGGGAACTTACATACTGTTTTTTGTATTTTCGTTCGCCATATAATTATAAATAATTCTTGAAATTCTTGCCAGCGTTTCATCTGCAGATTTTTCATCTTCAATGCCGCGAGATAACAACACAACTACGTATTTTCTCCCGTCTGGTAAAAAAACAATCCCGGAATCATGGGAAATCTTATCAATGGATCCGCTCTTGGTGGCCGTTCTCACATCGGCAGGAAGCAATGCAGGAATTTTTTCCCGGAAATGCTGGTGCATCAATATTTTGATCATGGCATCACAGGCTTTTTTATTCACCACAGTTCCGTCAGCAATATGATCAAAAATAACCATCAGGTCGTAAGCAGTAACGGTATTGTTCAAACCCAAGTCATACGCCTTATTGTCTTCTACGCCGCGCAGTACTTTAATATCCTTTGCTCCAAGCTCATGCATAGTCTTGTTGGCATTTTCGGCTCCCACCAGATCAACAATCAGGTCTGTAGCTAAGTTACTGCTTTCAGTAATCATACGATACAATAAATCATTAACGGGTAACTTAGTTCCAATTCTTGTATATAGATCCTTTTCGCTATCATCCGCAGAATCCAAGGAAAAAGGGCTTCCGTCCACGATACTTTTAAAGCTGTTTTTAATTAGAATGGAGTCCGTTAGAGAAAATTTATGCCCGGTTGCCTGCTTGAAGGTTTCGATTAAAATAGCCGTTTTCATAGTGCTGGCAGCGTGAAAGCTCTCATGCGCATTCATCAGAAATATTTCCCCGGTGGAGATATCTTTAAAAGCCACGGCAAAAGTACCGGTGGGTTGTTTGGCAAATTCAGCAAGAATTTCTTTTCGCATTTGGGCCGTATCTATTTTGGGCTGAGGTTTCAAGCTGTTCATTGAGATAACAGAAAAAAGAATAACGAGAATAGCATGCATAAATGAATGTTATAGTTTAAATGATAGCGGGTTTTACGTGGCCGAAGGTAAGATAAAAAGCCTGGTTTTGCAGGAATGGTAAATGTTGGGCTAAATCATATTTTGATTTAGCTTGCTATGGGGTGACGTACTATTTTTGTTGGTATTCGAAAGATGCTTTACTGATACTGTTGAATGTAGGAGGCCATATTCAGGTTTTATACTTTTAGTGTTCTTTATCATAGCATACTTTATCCATGCCTTTAGTGCGCTTTTAATAGGGCGAAGGTAGGGAGAAGATAGGGAGTATCCTCCTTTTGTCTTGCTCTTTGATTGGCAAAACCTATTTTTCATGGTGGGATTCAAGAATATTTTGGTAAATCTTATTTTCAGAAAATTATTTCTTTTTCGTACATTGCGAGGGTCAAGCCTTTCATTTTCCCATAGTGATTCTTAACCTTTTTAAGGAAGGTGGGGGCGTTTGATCCATCTTCAGCATACATAAGGAATTTACGTAGTCTCATTGAATAAAACGCCCCGGATGCCATAAAAACAGAAAAAAGTGTTTCTCTCGACAAACCCTTCGTTTATGCAACGTATAATCCATAGTACTTTTCTTAATGCAGACATCCTGGTGGGCCTGTTGTTCCTGCTTATGGGATTGCTTATGAAAATATTCCCTCCCAAAACGCGGAAGAACATTTATGGCTATCGCAGTTTCCTTGCTACCCGCAATGAGGAAACCTGGCAGGAAGCTAATCATTTTGCCACCAAACACTCTTTAAAGATTGCTTATGTACTGATTGGAATTGGTATTGTTATTGGCTTTTTTTTCAAAACACAAAACAACTGGTACTATCTTTTTTCTGTAGGCACCGTCATCATAGCCGTATTAAACTTGCGGGGAGAAACAGAGTGGTATCTTTCACAGCATTTTGAAGATACTGGAGAAAGAAAAAGCAGGCACGGGCAAAACAAATCACTCGATGAACTCTCTACAGATGAACCAAGTCAATGATATTGCCTGAGAACCCCCTACCTATTTTATAAATAAGCTGAATGTATAGCTCCCGCATTCTCATTACAGGCTTTCCGCAAACTCTTTCCTTCCGCTATGCAGATGCTTTTCGGCGTGATAGGATGACCGGACTAAAGGACCGCTTTCCACATAATCGAATCCTATGGCATAGCCTATTTCTTTATATTCTTTAAATTCATCCGGATGTACAAAGCGTTCTACCACTAAATGGTTCTTAGTAGGCTGAAGATATTGACCTAACGTGACCACGTCACAGCCATTATCATACAGATCATGCATGGATTGTATCACTTCTTCTTTTCGTTCTCCCAAGCCCAGCATTATGCCACTTTTCGTCCGCACTCCTTTTGATTTCAGATAACGGATTACTTCCAGACTGCGATGATATTTTGCCTGAATGCGAACCTGCTTCGTCAATCTTTCCACTGTTTCCAGATTATGAGAGATTATTTCCGGCGCTGCCTCAATAATACGATCTATATTTTCCTTTATCCCTTTAAAATCAGGAATAAGCGTTTCCATAGTAGTATCGGAGTTCAAAACCCGAACGGCATGAATCGTATTCGCCCATAAAATGGAACCTCCGTCTTTCAATTCATCCCTGTCCACGGAAGTAATAACCGCATGCTTCACCTTCATGAGATGAATAGCTTCTGCTACTCTTTGCGGTTCATCCCAATCTACGGGAAGAGGTTTGCCGGTGGCCACAGAACAAAAACCACAACTGCGAGTGCAGATGTTTCCAAGGATCATAAAGGTAGCTGTTCCTGCCCCCCAACACTCACCCATATTCGGGCAATTACCGCTCTGGCATATAGTGTGTAAATGGTAAGTATCTACAAGGCTCCTGACATTCCGGTAATTTTCTCCTATAGGCAAACGGACCCGCAGCCAATCAGGCTTCTTAGTCCGTTGTACAGGTTCTTCCTGATCAATTTCTACAGTACAACTCATAACACTTTTTGATAAATTTGATTAAAATACGGGAGCAAATTTACATCACTTAACGGTATCACCAGCGTTTTCCAAAGAGAAGACTGACATAAGCGCCATAATAGAACCTTTTTCCGGGATTATTAACCATGATGTTGATCTTCTGAGTATATACCGCGCCATCCACTCCAACTTCCACTGCACTAACGACCTGATCAAATTCAGCCCAGTCAAAACGCATACCTGCTCTGGCATAAAGTCCGGGAACAATTTTGACTTCGCTCCAGCCTTTTCCAAATCCGGGTCCGGCAACTATATTATTGGGATTTAAAAAGGTATTGGCGTTTTCGTTAGTATATTTCTGATAAGAAGCGCCTTGCGCCGTTGAGTCATACAATTCGAGGTAATAAGGCTTTACCAATCCAAGAGAAATTCCTCCAAGATAAATTGCCGACACCTCCACTCCGCTTTTGTTCCCTTTTCCGCCCACAATTCTGCGCTGGCCGATTCCTAATTTAGCCTGATAAAAAATGTTTTGCTTGCCATATACAAAAGAATGACCGGTATAAGGATATCCAAAAATATCCACCCCCTGCTGTCTCGCCTGCTTATTTTCCTTGGGGTCTTTGATCTCGCCAAACTCAAATTGAAACAACGTGTGAGTTACATCGCTGGTCAGCCTTTCATAATCCAAATAGGCGCTCCAGCCATTTGTATTCAATCTGCCACCTACATCAAATTCGTGCTCATATTGATTATTTTGCTGGTTGCGCAATACTTCATTTCTTCTGATTTTCTTCAATTCCCGTTGGGTGAGATGAGAAGAATTTTCCTGAGCGAAGACAGTAACACTCCATAACAGAGCGGCAGATATCAATATAATTTTTTTCACAAAAACAGGATTATTTAATAACTAAACGTAAATTTAGGCGAAATTTATACAATGACCTCAAAAATACTATATCTGGGAAATTTGAGAACCAAAGATACTCATCTTACCTCCGGAACAGTGATTGAAACAGACGCTCCACTCGATAACAACGGCAAAGGTGAAAAGTTTTCCCCTACCGATCTGGTGGCTAATGCACTGGGCGCCTGCATGATGACGATGATGGGAATTGCCGCACGGGATAAAGAGCTGCCCCTGGAAAATACTCAAATCAGCATTGAAAAAATCATGGGTTCCAATCCACGCCGTATTGTGGAAGTAAAAGTAACTATTGATTTCCCGAAAAATGCCGGTATTAACGAAAAAGACCGTGCTTACTTAGAACATGTTGCCATCAATTGCCCGGTGGCCAAAAGTATTCATTCAGATATTAAACAGTCTGTAACTTTTAACTGGTAAATCAAAGCAGCATTTACTGCGAGTCTTTAGAGATACCCTTCCCCGGCTTATCGTCCTGCGTATCTGATTTGGCTTTAGTCAGACGGGGATTGTTCATTGTCGGCCCCGAAATCATATCATCCATTACCATAACGGACTGGTTCAAATAAGGATCCGTACGGTAAGCGCCCAGCAATTCCCTGTTTCTGTCTGCCCGTATGGAATCTTTGTTGATCGAGGGCAAATCCGCTTTCAGGTTGGAGATATTCAACGGGGGAACTATGTTTTTCACTTCATCCACCTTCTTCAGGTCAGCATTATCCTTATTCTGCATGGCAACATATTCTTTCAGATTTAACGGTACTATTGTCTGACTATCAATACGCTTCATTAGATTAATATTCGCATCAATCATTTTAAATGCTTCGCTATTGTCTATCCGCACATCCGCACGCTTCTTTAAATAATCCACATTCACAGGGTCTTTCCATACCTTATAACCTGCTTTTTGGATCTGATCCCATTGCAATGCATCTTTGTCTGTTTCCTCGGCAATATTATAATAAGGATCAGGCAATACAATATCTGAAGATACACCCTTTAATTGTGTAGAACCGCCGCTGATACGGTAGAATTTCTGAATGGTCAGCTTCAATGCCCCCAATGGGCCATAAATGCTTTTCTGGCTATTCGGCAATAAATCAGATAAATCCACCATTCGTTGAACAGTTCCTTTTCCAAAAGTCTGCTTGCTACCAATAATGATGGCACGTTTGTAATCCTGCATGGCAGCCGTCAAAATCTCAGAAGCGGACGCACTGTATTCATTCACCATCACAGCCAGGGGACCTGACCACAAGGCATCCGGATAATGTGATTTTAAAACATTCACATCGCCATCTCTTGAACGAACCTGTACAATGGGCCCTGCAGGCACAAATAATCCACCCATGTCTATGGCATCACCCAAAGAGCCACCGCCGTTAAAACGTAAATCCAAGATAATTCCCTGGGCACCGGCCGCTTTCAGATTTTTAATCAGTTGCGCCACATCAAATGCGCTGCTGCCAGGACCGGTCATATTATTCTGATTAAAATAAAACTCTGGTAGCACGATATAACCAATCTTATGATGATCATTATCAATCATGTAAGAACGCGCAAAAGTGTCTTCGATTTTTACCTCGTCCCGTGCAATGGCGATCGTCTCTATAGTGCCATCCAGATGCTTAACAGTTAATTTAACAACAGCTCCTTTTTTACCCCGGATAATTTTAACGGCATCTTCCGTCGTAAATCCTGTCATATCAATAGGAGGCTGGTCTCCCTGTGCCACCTTCAATATAATATCACCCGCCTTTAGCTGCCCTTCTTTCCATGCCGGCCCGCCGGTAACGATACTCATGATCTTGACGAACTGTCCATCAGCCGTCTGACCTAATAATGCGCCAATGCCAAAAAAGGTTCCTGACATCTGCTCATCAAAATAACGTTTATCGGTAGGAGAAAAATAATTAGAATGAGGATCCATACTTTGGGTAATGTCATTCATGAAATTGGAAAAACGCTCATTTTCCGTGAAATGTGAACTCACCCTGTCAAAGTACAGATCATATATTTTCTTGACATCCTTACGCGCATCCGATTCTAACTGCGCTTCCGATTCTTTTTTAATTGAAGCTGTATCCACGGCCTGTTTTTGCTGATTCTGCAAATCTATCAGCTTTGTCATCGTACGGTATTTCAACATCTTATACCACACTTCCCATCTTGCAGCAGAATCAGCCGGAAAATTAAGCTTATCCCTGTCCAATTGAATGCTGTCCTGAGCATCGAAACTGAATGGTTTTGATAAAATAACAGGAAATATCTTTTCAGCCTGCTTCATTCGTAAATTAAAAATAGAGTCGGCATCATTCAGGAAATTTAAAGGCTGCTGTCCTTTAATTTCGTCGTCAATAGAATTTTTATATTGATCTAAATAAGCAATATCAGATTGAAGGAAAAACTTCTTTTCACCATCCAGCCCATCTATATATTTGTTGAAGACTTCTATGGAGAAGCTATCGTCAATCTTTTTGGGATCATAATGCCAGCGTTCCAATACCTGTCCGACCATATTCACGATCAGATCGTCTTTATCGGAAGGAGCAGTACTCTTTTTCAACGTCTCAAAGGCGAGAACACAGGCTGCCCCTGCGACTAACACTGCGGGAATGATAATTTTCAATTTCATGATTTTTAATTCAACAATCTCAAATATCTCCACAAAAGTAACCTTAATTGATATAGCATCAGAAACTCTTTGATGGGTGGCTTTAATTTAACAAAAAGTTAAGCGTTTTGTGCATTACCTCTTCTGTATGATCCGGCAAGCGTTCCGAATCCCAGGGATGCTTTGCGCCAAAGACATGGTTGGCACCTTCCACAATATATATTTCCGTGCAATCTTTGTTCCAATCATTCATTTCATAAGCTGCGCTTACCGGTACTGTTTCATCATTTCGTCCGTGAATGATCAAAAAAGGGATATTTATTTTAATGACTGCCGACTGGATATACAACTTGTCCAAATGCTTCTGATAGTCTTCGTACAAGCTATAATTTAAAGGCATCTGCTGACCGGTCCGGCTGTTTAACACCTCTATCTGACCTGCTTTCTTCCATTTTTTAACAAAATCAGACGTCCATGATTTGCCGAGATCATTCACAGCCCCCCAGGTCACCAGTTTTTTTACCCGCTTATCTTCCGCTGCTTTTAAGATACTGATACTGCCGCCCCGGCTATGTCCCACTAAAAAAAGCTTATCGGAATCCAGGTTATGTTCACTTATAAATTTATCGGATAAGACGAAATCAATCACGCTTCCCAGATCCTCCATTTCCCTGGAAAAAGTGTTTTGGGCAAAAGCCTCTAAATCTATAAACTCAAGTGGAGATGCCTGCGTAACGCCATTATGGGAAAAATTAAATTTTATAAACCCGAATCCTTTTTCTGCAAACCATTCCGCTATTCTGTTAAAAGTTCCCCAGTCTTTAAATCCTTTAAAGCCATGTGAAAATATGATAAATGGAACCTTATCAGCAGATTTTCCGGGGATATGGATATCCATTCCAATGGGTTTGTTTTCTGATCCCCTGATTTCATAATGATGAAAAACCATACCGCAAAGTTACAAATAATAATGAGGTTATTTTTTAGCTAACAGCGGGCATTGAATTCCCGGTACTTTTTTTTATCTTTACTCTAAATCGCATATCATGAAGGCTTATGACGAAAAACACGTTAAAAATATTGCCTTGATTGGCGCTGCCAAAAGCGGCAAAACGACTTTATCAGAAACCATGCTTTTTGAGGCCGGCATCATCAAACGGAGAGGGACTATTGAAGAGGGCAACACCGTTTCCGATTATCACGACATAGAAAAAGAACGAGGCAATTCCGTGTACGCTACGCTTTTGCATACCGAATGGCGCGATTATAAAATCAATATCATAGATACACCCGGACTGGATGATTTCGTCGGCGAGGTTATTTCGGCTATTCGTGTTTGTGATACTGCAGTAATGGCTTTAAATGCCCAATATGGTGTAGAAGTGGGTACAGAGTTGTTATGGGATTATGTGGATCAATATCATAAGCCAACCATCATTGCCATTAATCAATTAGATAGCGACAAAGCTAATTTTCAGCAAACACTGGATGAAGCTAAAAGCTTTTTTGGTTCTGCTGTCACGTTAATGCAATATCCGCTGAATGCCGGGTCAGGATTTAATGCCATTATTGATTTGCTTAAAATGGTGATGTACCGTTTCTCTGCCGATGGAGGCAAACCTGAAAAGCTGCCTATTCCTGACACGGAGAAAGAAAATGCCGAAAAGCTGCACAATGAATTGGTTGAAAAAGCCGCGGAAAACGATGAAACGCTGATGGAGCTGTATTTTGAAAAAGGCAGCTTAGATGAGGATGAAATGCGAAAAGGATTAAAAATTGGTATGATGAAGCATGATGTTTTTCCGGTTTTTTGCCTCTCAGCCAAACACAATATGGGCAGTGGAAGAATGATGGGATTTATTGACAATATAGCGCCGTCTGCCATGGAAATGTCACCCGAAAAAACTGCAGACAAGCAAGAGGTGATTTGCTCATCTGAAGGTCCGGCTCGTTTATTTATTTTCAAAACGTTGATGGAACCCCATTTGGGACGCCTTTCTTTTTTCAAAGTATTATCGGGAGAAATCATGCCCGGCTCAGAGCTAACCAATGAAAAAGAGAATAATACCGAAAGGATTAGTCAGTTATTTATTGCGGATGGACAAAACAGAAATTCCATTAACCGTTTAAAAGCCGGAGACACCGGTTGCACCTTAAAGCTCAAGAATACGTTATCTAATGAAACACTGAATGGGAAAGGCGCTAAAGGCATCATTCAACCTATTGAATATCCCCGCCCGAAAGTCAGAACCGCCATCATTGCCATAAATAAAAGTGATGATGAAAAATTAGGATCCGTTTTGCAGGAAATTCATACCGAGGATCCCACGCTGCAAATAGAGTACAACCGTGAATTAAAGCAGCTTATTTTACACGGCCAGGGCGATTTACATTTATTAGTAACCAAATGGAGATTGGAACATATTTATCATTTAGAAGTGGAATTTGTCAAAGCAAAAATTCCTTACAGGGAAACTATTCAGCAGGAAGCGCTTTCCAATTACCGCCACAAAAAACAAAGCGGTGGCGCCGGACAGTTTGCAGAAGTTTGGATGAAAATAGAACCTTATTATGAAGGAATGCCACCGTCAAAAGAATTTCCGGTGCGCGACAGCCAGGAAATTAATTTGGCATGGGGTGGAAAACTAGTTTTCAATAACTGCATTGTCGGTGGCGCCATTGATGCACGTTTTCTTCCTTCCATTTTGAAAGGCGTGATGGAAAAACTGCAGGAAGGTCCGCTCACAGGTTCTTATGTGCGTGATGTACGGGTAAGCATTTACGATGGGAAAATGCATCCGGTGGACAGCAATGATATTTCTTTTAAGATAGCCGGCATGATGGCATTCAGGGAGGCATTTTATCAGGCTTCTCCTAAGCTTTTAGAACCCGTTTACGAAATGGAAGTAACGGCTCCCGATGAAATGATGGGTGATATTATGAGTGAATTACAATCTCATCGCAACATCATTATAGGAATGGACGGCAAGCATGGTAAACAGATTATCAAGACAAAAATTCCACAGGCTGAACTGGATAACCTGATCTCTTCCCTCAGAAATGTAAGCCAGGGTAAAGCACACATCACCGCTGAATTTTCAGAATATTCACCTGTTTCGGGAGAGGTTCAAAAGAAGTTAGCGGATGAATATCAGAAGTTGCAGAATGGAAATTAAAGGCCGTTAAATCTAAGAAATGTGTCAAAATATAAAAAAGCTTTTCTTCCTATTCTTAATGATAGTAATTTCCTCTTGCAAACAAGGAGCTAATAAAAAAAATAAAATTATATTTGACAGAATTGAATACATCTATTCCTTGAAATCTGTAGTGAATGATAATACATGGAAGGGGTTTACAGATCCAAAATTCTCAATACCATTAATCTATTATACCGGTAGCTCCTGTTATGTGGTGAATCCAACCGGTAAATTTATAGAATTATATACGCCACTCCTGGTATATGCCAATAATAAACTAAAAATTTATAAAACCAAATTGCTTGACAGTATTTCATTTCATATGGCTACCGGAATAACATTTGGCGATAGTACTTCCGATTACAATTATAAATCCCCATTTATGAATTGTAGCAGCGTTGAAATTACTAAAAAGGCAATTCCTGGTGTCAATTCAACAGAGTTATGGGCAACTATGGTTATCCATGAATGCTTTCACGGCTTTCAATACAAGCATATCTCTTATCTGAATTATATAATGAATGTTATAGGTAAATATCCTTCCGATACATTAGAAAAGATTTATAAAGCCAATAAGTGGTATCAGGAAAGCATTGACAAAGAGAATAACATGCTGTTGGCAGCAATTAAATCCAGTAACAGTCTATATACCAAAAAATTTATAGATACTTTTTTTCAATTAAGAAATCAAAGAAGATTACGCACAGTAAAAGAGTTAAATTTTAATGTTAAGCCACTTGAAGAAATCTATGGAACAATGGAAGGAACGGCTCGTTATGTTGAATTTAGTCTATACAAAGACTTTGCCACCATGCCTGCAGACAATGAATTGGCTAAATTAGATACCTCTTATCACTCATATCAATATTTTAAACATTATAAAATAAATGAAGACCAATGGCTTTATCTGACCGCAAAGACAAGTTATTTTTATGCTATAGGGTTTAACATGGCAAGGCTTTTAGACAAATTGAAAATTGATTATAAAAGGAGATTATTCAATGAGGGCAATTTGTCATTAGGACAAATACTACTGCAATCACAAAAAAGCAAGTAATATCCTTATTTTTGTCGCCCAATGAGCATTTTTAAAAAAATATTGGGTGGCATCTTCGCAGTCTGGATGCTGATCTGGTTTGTCATCACTATCCTGCTGGTAGCTATTCCTACTGCTATTTGCCATTATACCATTAAGGATGAAATTAAACAGGCAACTGCTATTTTGAAATGGTACCGGATATGGATGGATATTTATTTACCGGGTGTTTTTTGTCCTATCAGAAAAAGGGGGCTTTCTAACTTTAAGGAAGGTGAAAATTACGTAGTCGTTTGCAATCATAATTCTTTCGTGGATATTTTAGTTTCCACTCCCAGCGTGCCGGGCGCCAGCAAAACTTTAGCTAAAGCCGAGCTTGCCAAAATTCCCATTTTCGGACTTATATACAGCAGCGGTTCTATCCTGGTAGATCGAAAAGATCCTCAAAACAGGCGGAAGAGTTTAGTGGAGATGAAGAGAGTGCTTGAGCAGGGAATGCATTTAATCCTCTACCCTGAAGGAACCAGAAATACGACCTCCGAACCATTACAGCCTTTTTTTGACGGCGCTTTTACCCTGGCTGTTAAAACGCAAAAGCCGGTATTGCCTGCCGTCATTTTTCATACGAGAAAAATTTTACCCTCCCATGGCGGGTTTTATGCATGGCCACATTCCGTCCCAATTCATTTTTTAGAACCGGTAAGCACTAAAGGATTAGAATCAGAGGATGTAGATAAACTAAAAGAGCAGGTACGCCGGATTATGGTGGATTATTATGTGGCAAATCAATAATGGGCTTCTCTAAAAACCTTATTTTTTGATATTTTTTTACCACAAAGCCCACAAACCTGTCTCGGCCCAGACGAGAGAATGCCTGCCCGTTCCGGTTCAGGCGAGCACAAACGGCACAAAGCAAAGGTAGTTTTTAGAGAGATGCCCTAATGAGAAAGTAACATTTATTTCATAAAATTAACCGACACCTGCCAGTATTGCTGTTGCGGCAATCCGTTGAGGGGATCTGAGCCATAATTAAAAGAAGCTCCGAGAGATACTTCAAAAGG
>SCQV01000268.1 GCA_004299085.1 Chitinophagaceae bacterium
CCTACTTCAATATTCATCATTCCTTGTTCAATGTTCATTATTCAAAAGATGTTCCTGTACTTAAACGGATAATCATTAAAATTTATATATATCAACACTTTAGCCATGTCCTAAGAGATAAGGCAAAACAATCAGCTTCTTTTTCAAATAATTCCGACATGGTTAAAATAATTTTAGTTGAATATCCTTTTTATCTTTTTTCTTTTCAGCCGCCCTTTCAAAATTGGACATACCCACACCGAGTAGCCGTACTCTTTTGTCGTTCAAAGGCGCATGATCCAAAATGGCTTTTACTGTCCGGATAATATTTTCTTTATTATTAACCAATGTAGTCAGAGAATGACTGCGTGTCATAAGGGTAAAATCGTGGAACTTGAATTTAACCGTGATCGTTCTTCCCTTTAAGCCATGACGTTGCAAGCGCTCAGCAAGCCGTTCGGAAAGTGTCTCCAGCTCCGGCAGCATAGTATCTTTTAGGGTTAAGTCCTCCTGATACGTGTCTTCCACGCTCACAGATTTGGTTTTCCGGTGCGCCTCCACCGGCCGGTTATCTATCCCTCTGACGATTTGATAATAGAATTTACCGGGCTTGCCGAAGTGCCGTATCATTTCTGCTTCGGATAACTTTTTCAGATCAGCGCCGGTATGCAGTCCCATTGCCTTCATCTTGGCTGCCGTTACTTTACCTACTCCATAAAATTTTTCCACTTCCAGCTTTTCCATAAAGGCCTCAATCCTGGATGGCCCGATAAAAGTCAATCCATCCGGCTTATTCATACCCGAAGCGATTTTAGCAACGAATTTGTTAATAGATACACCCGCAGAAGCGGTAAGATTGAGATCTTCTTTGATGGCCTGCTTAATCAGCCTGGCAATATCCATCGCATAACCAATGCCTTGCTTGTCATGGGTCACATCAAGGTATGCTTCGTCAAGCGAAAGCGGCTCTATGATGTCGGTAAAGCGATGAAAGATTTCATGGATGTGTTTGGATACAACTCTATATGCGTCAAAACGGGGATAAACGAAAACAGCCTGGGGGCATAGTCGTTGCGCCGTTTTAGAAGGCATAGCGGAATGCACCCCGAATTTCCTGGCTTCATAACTGGCCGTAGCCACCACGCCGCCTCTGCCTTCGGGCTTACCGCCCACAATGAGCGCTTTGCCTCTGTACTCCGGGAAATCCCGTTGCTCCACGGAAGCATAAAAAGCATCCATGTCAATGTGAATGATTTTGCGATATAAGACACCTTCCGGCATGGTAGTTATTTTATTCCTGCAGAATTTCCCAATCTTCTATATCACCATCTATTACTTTAAAAAGTACGACGGGTTCAATCTTTTTGAGATAGCGCCATTGCTCAAAACGGGCTTTATCCCTTACTTCCAGCTTTTTCAACAGATGTTTCATTTCATAGGCCAACTGACCCCTTGTGACCGTCATCTGCGCCGGCTGAAACCTCTTATCAAACTTGCTTTTATCAAACCTGTAATTCCTTCGTTCCGCCTCTTGATAGATTTCAGATAAGTAATGGTTGATAGCATGTAAGGGATTTTTCATTTGCTTAAAACGTATCAACTGCGGATGATTCTTATAGCCTTTTGTCTTTCCTTCCAGCACATGCTTTGCTAACAATGCTTCACGCCAGACAGCTAACAGCCCTTTGATATCCAAATATTTCGGATGTAACGACCAAATACGCATAGTTTACTTTTTCAATTTTGCTATTTCAATTTTTAATTCCTGCAACATTGACTTCAGTTCGTTCATCTCTGTGGGTGGTTCCGGTAATTCCTTTATATGCAGTATCCTGAATTTCCATAGCTGCAAAACTTCGATTGCTTCCACCGTATAGGGTTTGTAAATCTTATTTAAAGACTTTAACAAAAATGTGTTGTCTTTTTGCAGCGTTACCTGTTTAAACACAAAATCGTTTACTCCATTCAGGATGACAATGCAAGGGGTATCCGGCTTAATTTCTTTCCAGTTCTCGATATATTCCCCGGTGATTTCACTCCCATCCGGTACCATCATGGAATCGCCGCTTATCGGGAACGTTCTGAAAGTTCCATGTTTAGGGAGCATGGGTATATTGAACTTGGGAAGCGAGGCCACAAATTCCGGGTCATTACAGCTACTCCTGTATCCCGCCTTGGCTTTTACAGGAACATATTCCGCGTTCTCATTATTGTCCTTATCTACACTGATAGCCAGCACCCGTAGTTTGCTGCCCATCATATACACATCGTTACCTGCTTCCAGTTCCCGCAGTTGCAATTTCAGCAATTTAGACAAATCTACTTTCAGTAGGCTATCTATACTGATTTTGAAAAAGCCGGAGAATTTAACCAGGTCTTCCAAAGCAGGATTCTTAGTCTTCCCGGATTCGATGGCATTCAGCTTAACCCGTGTCATATCAATCTGCTGAGCCAGGCTTTCCTGGCTTATATTTTTCCTGTTCCTCAGAAATTTAACATTCTCCGGAAAAAATATTTTTGGTGGTTTATTCATAAATTGATATTATTGAAATCATATTAATGATACTACCAGTATCAAAGATAGCTATTTTAAATCAAACTATATGCAGACAAATCAAAAGGAGAAGATGGACCTGTTGCGCAAAGAAATCCTTTGTTTGCAGGGGCTGGACGCGAAGCCCGGCCATGAGCAACCCCATGTGGCATTAGGACCTATACTGGAAAACATGCCCGGGCAGGCTTTTCCTACCGGGGCCATTCACGAATTCATAAGCACGACACCTGCCGCTTCAGCAGCCACCACGGGCTTTATTGCCGCGTTGTTGAATACGCTGATGAAGTCTAACCCGTGTTGTATTTGGGTAAGCCTGCACAGGAAGGTATTTCCACCGGCGTTAAAAGTATTTGGCATAGATCCCGACCGGGTAATATTCATTGATGCAGGAAGTGAAAAAGAAGCGCTATGGGTCATAGAAGAAGCCCTGAAGTGCAAAGCCATAGGTGCGGTAGTTGGG
>SCQV01000269.1 GCA_004299085.1 Chitinophagaceae bacterium
ACTAACTGATAAGTCATGGGCTTCTGATTTTTCAAATTCAGAATGGTCACTGTTGAAAGAACAGACACTCTGGAAATATCAATATCTTTTTTATCCAATATCCTTGCGCTCATGATGGTGGCTTCCAACTGAGCAATATGCGCTTCGTGATATCCCTGTGCTTCTTTGGCAGCATCGTATTCGGCATTTTCTTTCAAATCGCCCTTTTCCCTGGCTTCGGCAATGGCTTTAGCTATTTCAGCACGTCCTTTTGTTTTAAGCACGGAAAGTTCCTGCTGCAATTGTTCCAGCGTTTCCCTGGTTACATACGTTACATCGGACATAGTTCATCAAGTTTTTTGTGGGTTTATGACAAAATTCCAAGTATTCTTTTTTTATGGAATAGCAGAAAAAAAAGCAACGCTTCTATGCGCATAGAAGCGTTGTATGTTTACAAAGGTAAAATATCTTTTCATTATAAAAAAACAGTATTTAGGGATAAAAATTGCACTTAAACCGACGATATTTTTCCCGGATAATATGCAAATTATTTCTTTAGGATTATGTATATAAAGCGCGTAATCCTTATTTTAGAATGTTCTTTCTTTGCCTTGAAGCAAAGAAAGAACCAAACCTTGCCTGCCGGCTAGGCAGGGAAAATTCAAGTGCTGACGCATCGGTACAGCATCGTTCCGAACTGACGAAAAATGACTAAAATTTGCTCCATTCCGCTACGGAAAATAATGCTCCGGTCAACATTTGGCCAAGATGAACTTTTCCTTTACTCAGTATCTGCTCAAATCCAACCATATTTTCCGTTTAACGCTCCATTCTGCAAATTTCTTAACCCACGCCTTAGGCGGTGCAAGCTGTCATTTTTCTAAGGTCGCTATAGCAAAGCCATGATTTCCTTAGGCTACGCGAACAAAATACCTAATTCAATTATTTTTTAACATGGATACGAATGGAATTGTCCGCTCCATAGGAGCCGGCCTGTTTCTGGGGCAGACTGAGTGTAATTTGTCCCTTACGGGTATTGCAGAGTTTTCTTACTGAAAGCGTTGTCTGTTCAGGAGGCTCATAAGGAGCCTGTCTCAGATAAGGACTCTTATTATTTTTACAATCAGGATGCCTATATTGGGCGCAACTTATCAAAAATGTACAGCACCAAAATAATCTTTATCCTTTTTTCTCCCGGGGTAAGAGTTTTCGCACATCTTTGAATAACCGGAAATAAAATTCCTGGTTGAACAACTGGGAATCATTTAAGGCTTTATAAATCAGGAATCCTGCAATAGGCGTCAATATAATCGTTGCCATCCACATACCGCCGCCGGGAGTCATCACATCATTACGGGCGAGCCGTTCACCTATCGTGGAGATGACATGGAAAATGACAAAAAATGCTACGGCAAAAACCAGTGGAGTGCCTAATCCGCCTTTCCGGATGATAGAACCTAACGGAGCGCCAATCAAAAAAAGCACCATGCAGGCGAAGGACAATGTAAATTTTCGCTGCCATTCTATTTTATGACGAGTGATGGAGTCAATCTTTTGATCATAATCACTGATAGTTAATCCTACATTATTATTTGCTTCTTTCATATTCATCTTCACCCGGTCATACACATATCCTAACTGATTAGGTGTAATGAGACTGTCAAAAGAAGCCACTTTCAGCGACGGTGGTTGCGTTTTCAACCATCCGGTATCTCCCCATCTGGGAAATGAATAGCGGTTGTTCATATCGGCAGTAATAGATTGCGTACTGTATTTAATCTGGCCCCCGATGGAATCAATCGCTTTGGTAAGCTGGTTCACGTTCAGCATTTGATATGAAGTCTTGAAAAGATCAATGGGTGTACGCGATAATGCGAACGAGCTTAAATCTATCACTTCTCTGAACTCTTTAAAGCTGCTCCTTACAAATTCATTATTATCCATCGAGCGATTGCCTCTTTCTTCATATTCCCATCCGTTTTTAAGAATAAGATAGACCAACTTTTTATTTTCTGATTCTTCCATCTTACCGCTTTTTGCAAGAATCAGCTTTTTATTTAAAGGATCACGGCTGTCATAAATCGTCACGCCATAAATATTTACGCCGTCGGGAGCTTTACGTTCCACTTTAATGGCCATATTATCAATTTCATTGAAAAATATTCCCGGCCGAATATTAAAGCCGTGTTTTAAATTGACAATATCATACAATAAAGAATCCGCTTGCAGGTTGGCAGCCGGAATAACATAATTTGAAAATAAAAAGGCGCCGCCGCAAATAAACAGGCAAAGGATAATCAGGGGCCGCATAAACCTCGTTAAAGAAATGCCGGCAGACTTTAAAGCAACCAGCTCGAAGTTTTCACCCAGGTTGCCGAAAGTCATGATAGAAGACAACAAAATAGCTAACGGAAGTGCCAGAGGAACCATGGTGGCGCTCATATAAAAGAGCAACTTCCCAACTGTGAAAGCATCCAACCCTTTTCCTACCAAATCATCAATCCATTTCCATAAAAACTGCATCACCAGCACGAACAGTGTCACGAAAAATGTAACCACGAACGGGCCGACAAAGGCTTTGATGATGAGCTTATCTAATTTTTTCACACAAAATGTTTAATAGTACCGGATACTGGACTTTAGGGTTGTTTCAGCATGGTTTCACGTTTCAGCATGGTCCCAGGTTCCAAGATTGCTTTAGGGTTGTTTCAGCATGGTTTCACGTTTCAGCATGGTTCCAGGTTTCAGGATTGTTTTAGGGTTGTTTCAGCATGGTTTCACGTTTCAGAATAGTTCCAGGTTTCAGGGTTGTTTCAGCATGGTTCCACGTTTTAGGATTGTTTCAGCATGGTTCCGCGTTTCAGAATAGTTCCAGGTTCCAGGATTGTTTCAGCATGGTTCCAAAATATCAAGTCTGAAACATGGAACATGGAACATGAAACATGGAACATGGAACTTGAAACATCTCAACCCTTCAGAATCTCGTGCCCCATTTTATCCCTTTTGGTTCTCAAATAAAACTCATTATAAGGATTCGGGCGAATTTCAATAGGCACGTTTTCCGTTATTTCCAATCCATATCCATCTAATCCTGCGCGTTTTCGCGGATTATTGGTCATCAGCCGCATTTTAGTCACTTTCAGGTAACGGAGAATCTGCGCCCCGATGCCATAATCTCGTTCATCCATGTCAAAGCCGAGCATCAGATTAGCTTCTACCGTATCCAACCCCTGCTCCTGTAATTTATAAGCTCTTAATTTGTTTAAAAGACCTATTCCCCTGCCTTCCTGCTTCATGTACAGTACAAGGCCCTGTCCCTCCTGCTGCACCATCTCCATGGCTTTCTCCAACTGATCGCCGCAATCGCAACGCAGTGAATGTAAAATATCGCCGGTAAAACAGGAGGAATGAACCCGGACTAATACGGGATCACCTTCTTTCCAGTCGCCCTTTTTCAAAGCAAGATGCAAATCGTTTGTATTTAACTGGCTGAAGGCGATCAATTCAAAATCACCATGCTTGGTCGGCATGTGGACGCGCACTTCTTCCTTTATCAGCGTTTCATTCCGCATCCGGTAGGCGATTAAATCCCGGATAGCGATTAATTTCAAATCAAATTTCCTGGCAATCTTTTCCAGTTGAGGAAGCCGCGCCATCGTTCCGTCTTCATTCATAATTTCCACCAAAACTCCGGCGGGTTCAAACCCTGCCAAGCGTGCCAGATCAATGGTCGCTTCTGTATGGCCGGTACGGCGAAGTACGCCTTCTCTCTTGGCTTTTAATGGGAAAATATGTCCCGGCCTGCCCAATTCTTCCGGCTTTGTTTTCGGATCTATCAATGCGCGAACTGTCTGAGAACGGTCGTAAGCGGAAACACCGGTGGTACAACCATGTCCCAATAAATCCACCGAAACAGTAAAGGGGGTTTCATGAAGGGCGGTATTATTTCCGACCATTAAATTAAGCTTTAGCTCTTCACAGCGGTCTTCAATCAGCGGCGCACAAATCAGCCCTCGTCCGTGAATAGACATAAAATTGATAATTTCCGGTGTTACATTGGCGGCAGCCGTTACAAAATCGCCTTCATTTTCCCTGTCTTCATCATCCACCACGATGACGAGCTTGCCCTGTCGAATGGATTCAAGGGCGTCTTCTATGCTATCAAACATCTTATTCCTTTTTTTATATAAAAAACAAATGCAAAGTTAGTTCATTCCTGCATTCTAAACCGTTCGGGTGCATCCCAGAATTCCGCCGGTTGGTTTGGACACCAAAGCGATTGCTGCGGGTGGTGCTCCCATTGCCCGTAGAATACGCACCATGCGGCGATTGGGGATGCGCCCCTAAACATAACAATTTGTTCATTTTATGTGCATTTCCGAATGGACATAATGTTGTTTCTTTGCCTATCGTTTTATTAACAACCAAATCCTTTTGAAGATGAGAACGTTAAAACTTCTACTTACCGTTGCTTTACTATTTGTCATCGCAGCAACCGCTTTTGGGCAGGTTACTACTTCAGCCATCACAGGAACCGTAAAAGATGCCCAGGGTCAGCCGCTTATAGGTGCTACTGTAAAAGCTACGCATGTTCCATCAGGAACGGTGTATGGTACTACTACACAATCCAACGGCAGCTTTACCATTCAGGGTATGCGTATCGGTGGCCCTTATGAGATTCAAATTTCCTACGTGGGCTACCAGCCGAGAATCATCAGGGGCATTTCCCTTACCTTGGGAGAACCGTATGTGCTGAATGAAAAGATGAGCCAGAGCGGACAGCAATTAAGCGAAGTGACCGTAGTTGCGTCCGGTGGAAAACTAAACCAGGAACGTACCGGAGCTTCTACCATTATTTCAAGTCAGCAATTAGCGGCTCTTCCCTCCATCAGTCGTGGTATTGCCGATTTTACCCGCCTTACACCTCAATCTGACGGTTATAATTTTGCCGGCCGCGACGGCAGGTATAATAACCTGCAAGTGGATGGGGTTAATCTGAATAACAGTTTTGGGCTAAGTACTGATCCGATGCCTGGCGGCGGAGCCTCTCCTATTTCCTTAGATGCTTATCAGGAAGTTTCTGTCAATATAGCGCCTTATGACGTTCGTCAGTCAGGATTTACAGGAGCCGGGATCAATGCAGTGACAAAAAGCGGTACCAATACTTTCCATGGTTCAGTTTACGGTTATTATCGCAATCAGAATTTCAACGGGGACAAGGTGGATGGACAGACATTATCAACTACCCCACAAAGCCACAAAACTTTTGGCTTTGATTTAGGAGGGCCTATCATCAAAAATAAATTATTCTTTTTTGTAAATGGAGAATTGGAAAACGCCTCCGCACCGGGCATTAGCTATGTTCCCGCGGGATCAGGTCTTGCCGGTAATCCTTCCACCACACCCGTAGATTCCTTGAAGGCACTTTCTAATTTCCTAAAAGACAAATACCAATATAACACAGGCGCTTATGAGAATTTCCCCAATTTCGTAACCAAGAATCATAAAATACTCGCCAAAGTTGACTGGAATATCAGCACCAGGCATAAGCTTACAGTTAAATATACAGACTTCCGGGGATCCGATATGTCCCCCCTGAATGGTTCGAGTGTGCCTACCGGTGGTGAGTTTGCAGTAACAGGTCAGGCATTTGGCCTCTCACGCCTGCCCAATAACCGGTTTAGCGATAAATCCATGTCCTACTCCAATTCTAATTATGGCACAAATCACGTAGTGCAAACTGCCTCTGTGGAGTTGAACAGCAACTTCAACAGCAAAATGGCGAATCAGTTTATCGGCACCTACACCCATGTGAGTGATATACGGTACATTCCGGGCGGACAGGTTTTTCCGACCATAGATATTTTCAACGGACAAGGCCAAAACCAGCTTAGTGCGGGTAATGATCCGTTTACTAATAATAACCAGATCATCAATAATGTAGTGGATATAACGGACAACTTTACTTTATATCATGGTGCCCATACCTTTACCTTCGGCGGCACTTATGAGCACCAGCGTGTCGGTAATATGTTCATGGGTGGTTCCAGCAGTTATTATATTTATAACTCGCTAAGCGATTTTATGAACGGAGCAGCTCCCGCCTATTATGGACTTACTTACGCTTATTATGGCGCCAGTAATGTCTTTTCTGCAAATCTCAAGCTGAGTCAGGTAGGTGTTTACGCACAGGATCAGTTTCAAATCAATAATAAACTGAATCTGACTTATGGGATACGCGCCGATATACCGGTTTTCGGCCCGCATCCCATTGAGAATCCCGCCATTACGGCTTTGGAATTCCCGAATGAAAAAGGCGTCATGACTCACTACAATACAGGAAAATGGCCGAATACCTCCATATTATTATCCCCTCGGGTAGGATTCAGGTGGGATGTGATGGGAGATAAGTCGCTCATCCTGCGTGGCGGGACGGGTATTTTCACCGGAAAAATTCCGTTTGTATTCCTGACCAATATGCCGTCTAATAACGGTATGTATCAAAATACGATAAATGTAAGCACTCCGGCAGCTATTGCACAAGATGGCATCGTATTTAATCCTAAGCCGGATGCTTATGAGAACTTATTTCCTCAAAAGCCGGGAGGGACAACCTCTGGTAACTTTGTGCTGATTGACCCGCATTTCAAATTCCCCATGGTGTGGAGAACAGATATTGGAGCTGATAAAAGCCTGGGGAATGGGTTTACGGCCAGCGCTGATTTAATGTTCACTAAGGATATTCATGCGGTGAAAATGCGTAACGTAAATTTAATGCCTCCCACGAATCATCTGAACGGATTGGATCAAAGGCTTTATTATACGAAAGACGAACAAGACCTAAAAACGAATCTCTATTATCCCGCTTTAGGTCAGGATATCATTTTAGAGAATACATCCAAAGGGTACTCCTACTTAGCAACTATTCAGATATCCAAATCTTTTTCGAACGGCTTTTTTGGAAATATTGCTTACACCTATACAAAATCCAAGGAAGTGAGTCCGAATCCAGGTTCACGCGCGACTTCGGCTTGGCAGTCCATTGATAATGTAGGCCCGACGAATGCCGTAGAACTGGGTAATTCAGATTATGCTATTCCAAGCCGTATTGTTGCAGACGCTTCCTACCGATTTGAATATGCGCATCACATGGCGACCACTATTTCTCTTTTTTATCAGGGCATGAGTCTGAATAATTTCGACTATGTGTATAACGGCAGCATTGTAGGTGATGGTAATTCACATCTGATGTATATATATAAGAGCGGGGCTGATGTGCCTTTTATTCCTATAACAGATAAGAATGGAAATGTTACTTCTACTGTTGCCCAGCAACAACAGGCTTATGATCAGTTTATCAACAGCAGCCCTTATCTGAAAAAGCATAAGGGGCAATATGCAAGCCGTAATGCCGTCTTAACACCCTGGTATAATGAACTGGATCTGGCCGTACGGCAAGATTTCTTCATTACAACTAAAGGAGGAACCCGCCATACACTGGAAGTGAGTCTGGACCTTATTAACTTGCCGAATCTTATTTCCAATAAATGGAAAAACTGGGGATATTCTCAGAAATATACCATCACCAATCCTTTAGTGTTTAAAGAAGTTGATTCCAAAGGGGAGCCTCAATTCCAGATGAATAAGTATAATGGCCAGCTTGCCACGGATGCTTTTGCCCCCAATATCAGTTCCAGCGTCTTTAATCCAAGCCTCAGTACTCCACCACAGCAGGTATGGGGTATTCAGTTGGGATTACGGTATAAGTTCTGATAGAAGAGAAATAGCTTTATCTGTTAAAATAAAAACGCTGATCCGGAAACAGGTCAGCGTTTTTTTGCATTTAGTTATCTCTGATTTTGGTATGTCTGAATTAAATAAGCACCAAATGACCAATAACAAATCTCAAACAAGCCCCAGATACCAAATCTTAAAATCCCAAACAAAAACTGCATCATAACGAGTTTGAAGCATTGAAAATTGAAACTTGGGTATTACCTGCATTATCTGCCTACGAAGGCATGTTTGAAATTTGGAATTTGCCTTTTGAAATCTCTCTGTACAGGCTCGTTTTGTTGCTATATTATTGAGAACTACCGGTAATGCCTGGTTCCTAATACCTGCCATCTTTAAACCAAATGCCCGCCCGAACGCCCGACTGACCATATTCAGGTAGGTACCGTTCGGTACGGGCGGGGATAATACTGGTCTTTCCCGACGCTTCGGTCGGGATGTTCCTCCTCCAATAAATGACCCTTATTGTGGTGGATCACTAAGTTGTCAAAGAACTATCCACATGAGAAGACCACTTTTTCTCCACCTATTTTATTAAAAGAATTGAATTTCAGAATTCTTTTAATAAAGTATTTATTCTATACTGTCTGGATACAAAACATTGATATTATTGGCAGAATAAATTTCTTTATAAAATTTTACGCCCTTTTCTGTTGCAGAAATTCTAATTATTTTTTCGTATTCATCTGATGCTTCCCAATATTCTTCTTCATTTAGTAGATATATTGATGTTTCTATATCATTAATCTTTTTTAAATCATTATATTCTCCTTTAAAAATTTCAATAAAATCACGATATATAAAGCGTGTAAGTATTTTTCTTGACATGCCTATGGAATCAATAGAATCGTAAACAGAATTAAGTTCCCATGGGATCTCGAATAGAGGGACATAATCTTCAATAGCAGCCCAAAGGACAACTAAAAGTATCTCTCTTTTTTTTTCATTTTGCATGGTTATTTCTATTTCACCCATTTTTTAATATTGGATTTCCTGCTAAAGGAATTCTTATTGTTTTCCCTCCACGTGTTACTCTTAAGTAATGTCCACTATGAACATTATCCTTTGGTGCATTTGGATTACCTTTTTCTATCATATAGGTGTCGATCCCTTTTGTTCCAGGAACTGTATATTTGATTCCTTCACTCTTTTTTAAGGGTACTCCTTCTCCCCAGTTTTTAGGAATAAGGTTTCTCACTTCCTCTTCTGTTGCACCTCGCAAAGAATTTAAATCATCTAATGACCTTGTTACTGTTCCGGCGACTCCCACATCCATTGCCTCCGGATCAGCCATCATATCCTCTCCTCCTACCAACAGTGACGCAGCTTGAAATCCTACCCGTCCGAGCGACTGCATATTCCCATTAACAGCAGATTTCACCAACTTCGTTTCCCCTGCACCCATTTTAATAACAGGGTTCGTTGCTTCTCCTATGCTTAATACACCACCTTTTAGATTACCTTCTCTTAATTGCTGATATCCTTGTATTCCCAGCCTTACGTTATCCGCTAAATTACCAACCAAATCAGGAACTTGCAACATGTCAAGCCCTTGTTTCTGCCAACCAACATAAAGTTGTATCAGTCCGTTGTTTGGATATTTATTTCCAATCTGATTTAAAGCCTGCTTGGCTATAGTAACAAATGGCCCATTGATTACATGTTCTGCAATTTGAGCCGATTGTACCACTCGATTGGCTATCCTTACTATTTTAGATGCCAGGCTTGCTCCTTTTACTACCTTGGCAGAAGCAGTTACCGGCTTGGCAGCCGCCATCACAAAAATACTGCCTTCCATGAAAGAATTGATGATAGGTGCGCTGCCATCTGCTAACCCTCCTACAGATCCTAATCCTTCTAATCCATCCCAGTCAATATTTGTCACGGGATCATTACTGGCGTATTGATATGGAGTTAATGTAGGAAACTCATCTGTAAGTGGATCTAACTGAGGGAACCTTGCTAACTGCGGATCATACTCTCGCATCCCATAGCTGTACCAATCTAATCCGCTTCCGTCATTAAATTCGTTCTGCTGTAATTTCTTTCCATTATATAAATAGTTATTCGGCACTACAGGCAAAGCTTCATTACTGATCCCTGCCATCTTTAAACCAAACGGATAGTATTGATCCTCCTCTAATAAATGCCCCTTATTGTGGTGGATTACTAAGTTGTCAAAGAACACCTTTTGAGCAGATTCATTGCTCACGTAAATGTAAAGATAGCCATCTTTCTGAATTATCTGCTCAAGCGCCACAAGTGGTTGTGCCTGTTCACTTCCGGTGATAGTTGCTACTTGTAGCACGCCAGAGTTGGCAGCGTTCATGCCTGCCTGTTAGGGTAGGCAGGTTCAACTGGTTATCAAAAGCCAAATATTTAAAAAAGGCTTTGGGAGCAGCAGTAGTATAATTTGTATTTTCATCATTGGTGAAGAACTCTGGTAAATCTCCGCTCAGCACAGTATTCGGGTTGTTGTCTGAAGTGTTGTATAGGCTGTGGCTGTTGGAAATTACGCCTCCTGTCAATGCACTCAACAAATTGTTTAATAAATTAGAAGTGTTACTAAAGATTCTGCCCTTTCCTGCCATGAGTAGCACTGGGCTGGCGTGATTTTTTGCCGAGCGACTGCGACCGCCGACCTTATCGCCCAGTTTGCCTGTAGAGCGGTAGAAGAGCAGGCAACTAAAACAAACTTCCCCGCACTAGTGGGGACAACTTATTTTTAAAAGCGTGGAGTTTGTGCGCTTGCCATGAGCATTGTCGAAGGGGGGGCTTCATTCTTGCTCATCTTTTCTTCTAAAGCCTATTTTACGCCTCGGCTCTTGCGGTGGACTAAGCAACTGTTTCAAGGCATCAAAAATCATTCTTATGTCTTCATCATGTGCTGTTACCTTTCTTTCCAACTGTTCCAGCTTTAATAAGATGTCTTTATGCGTGGATACCATTTCCCGAAGTTTTGTAAATATTCTGATGATACGGATATTTACTTCAATGGCTATATCGCTGTTTAATACGCTTGATAACATAGATACCCCCTGCTCAGTAAAAGCATTAGGCATTTTCCTGGTACCTCCCCAAGCTGCCTTGCCCTCTGGTTGACTTGATATTCCAAAATGGAATATCAAGTCTTTAAACTCATCATCTGTCAGTTGGAACATAAAATCTTCCGGAAACCGTTTTAGGTTCCGCTTGACGGACTTGTTCAGATTGCCTGTAGTTACATTGTACATAGCAGCCAAATCTCTGTCTAACATTACTTTTTGTCCCCGTATATAGTAAATTTTACTGATCACTGCTTCATCTGCCAGCGTAACGGGTTTCTTTTCCTTTGCCATTGGTTTGCCGTTGAATGGGTTGTAAAAATATTGTATTTAGGCCATTATCAGTAGTGTCATATAAACCATGACTGTTTCTAATCACATTGCCGGTTAAAGCATTCGATAGATTGGAGACGCCTGAAGGAGGCGGCTCTACTGTGCCCTGATACCAGGCATAAGTTCCTATTGTAACTGTATCTCCTGCCATCACTTTCAGCACAATGCTCGGCCCTACTTTGGGTTGTGAATCACTTCCCGAACTGCCATCTAACTGGATACATCCTTATTAGTAGAATCACTTATAAATCCGGCTGGTGTGGGTACCTGCGTGCTGGAGATGTTATCAAAGAATTGATTCTCTTTCTTTCATTTATTCACCAATGTCCACGCCTGGCATTATTTATTGGAAGGGATAAAATATTTAAAACAGCATTTAGAATTTTTCTCGTAAAAGAAGAATGTTTAAACGGATTCAATGCCAATCCACATACTACGCAGGCATAATCCATCTTTCTGCCATTTATATCATTATAAGTAGATGATGCAATTTTTAATATCTCAGGATCAAAATAAGTCTCGGATGGATTTTCTTCCTTTGTTATTATTTTTTTTGATTTACATCTTGAGCATCTTAGCTCATGATCAGTAAATGTTTTATGAGAATATTCTTCTATTAAGTTTTGCATCTTCGTCTCATCCAAATTCCTTTTTCCTAAATAAGCCTTTATTTCATTTTGGGTGCCTTCCATATAAGTATCTAACTTATACTTCCAGAAAAAAGCAAGTTCAAAATCTTCAAATTGACTAAGATATTCCTCAATGTTATCCATAACTAATGTTATTTTTAGATTATTGGTGAACCGTAGAATCAATTAAATGACCTGTGGAATCAAAAGCTTTCCATGTGCCTATTGCTTTCCCAACCTTAAAATACATTATTTTGTAAATCCTGCCATTCTCATGATAAATGTCTATTTCTCCATTATAAGCATTGCTTTTATAGTTCCCTTTCCCCCAAATTTTAGTTTCATCAGGGTAATTAATGAGAAATGGTCCCTCCTTTTGAAAATTATGTAAATAAGTGCTACTAGCAAGAGTTCCATTATTCCAATATCGTTTAACCAAAATCCAAGAAGAATCATATTTATTAAGATAAATTCTTTGTATTATCCTGCGTTTCATATTGTATGAGCTATCCTTAGGATAATAATTATTGACATTATAATATTCATAATCTTTCTCTTTTCGAATACATCCACTAAAGGCTATTATAAATAATAACAAAATTATGTTTTTGAAATAAATATGCATTTATATTTGATTAGGTAAATTTCATAATTTGAAGACAGAATGATTCTATTAATTTATTGGAACAATTCCGGAAAATTTGAAAGATACTTTTCCCACTTTACCAAATTGAGAGGGGAAATATAATAAATGGGTGAATGGGTTCCCTTGATTATCCAAGTTAGGATTCAAAGGGAATCTGCTTCCTGGCCCATATATAGTTCTACCTTTCAATGATAACTCTCCTGTCTGCTCCAATTGTAAAACTTCTTTATTTGTCAGATAAATAGCACTAAACTTTACATCCTCATTTTCCTGACCTCGGGATATATATTTTATTACCCCCCTATAGCCCTCTATTTCCGCAAAATGGTAAAGAACTTCTTTCAGAGGGGCATCAACCTCATCTTCAAAAATAGCTCCTATCACTGGGAGATTTTTGTCTCTAACATCCTGGTATGTAAATCCACTTAGGTCTCCTTCTTCCGAATCTTCCAATTCTCTGGCAGTCTTTTTAATTGCTCTACCCATACTCCGCCTCGTAACCCACTTACTATAGTACTTTTCTGACACTTCGCCTCCAAAATATTGTGCTCCTTCAGAAATTGCGTCGTTAATTGTTTTATTATCAAACGGTCCCGAATAATGCTCGGCTAATGGTAAGATTCCATGTCCCGGCCCACCCAAATTACTTGCAGCCTCCATTCCTATACTTCTCGTAACCCAACTAAGTCCTAGTACTCCTCCAGTTTGTAATACATGCGCTCCTAAACTACTAAAATTAATAACTTTACTTGCCAGGCTTGCTTCACCAAGAAGTTTTGAGGTAAATGATGAAAACGCGGACATCCGATTAGCAGCCGTGGCAAATACACTAACCGTGGGTAAAGCTGCCAATCCATCCTTATCTATATTCGCCACCGGATCATTTAACCCATATTGGTAGGGACTAACCGTAGCAAATTCATCCGTTAATGGATCTTGTTCTGTAAATCTTCTCAATTGCGGATCATATCCCCTAAATCCATACCTGCCTGCCAAAGGCAAAGGCAGGATCATAATCTTCTAATCCGCTTCCATCACTAAACTCCTTTTGTTGTAGTTCTTTACCATCATATAAATAGTTATTCGACACTACCGGCAACGCTTCATCGCTAATACCTGCCATCTTTAAACCAAACGGATAGTACTGGTCTCTCCCGACGCTTCGGTCGGGATGTTCCACCTCCAACAGATGCCCTTTATTGTGGTGGATCACTAAGTTGTCAAAGAGCATTCCCGACGAGCTACGCCTGTGGGACAGGCTCTTCTGAGCACTCTCATTGCTCATGTAAACCTGCCTGTGCTAAAGCTTCGGCAGGCAGGTATAAAGATAACTATCTTTTTGGATTATCTGCTCAGGTGCCACTAATGGTTGTGCCTGTTCACCACCTGTTATCGTTGGTACTTGTACTACCCTCGGCTTTGCATATACCCAAAAAATGTGCAACGCATCACCGGGAAAAGCTACACCTCCAGTTGCAGGCTCATACACCAGATCAAAGTAAGCCTGAGTAAAAAGAATCAGCACTTTCTGACCATCGAAGAATTCTCCCGGTATCTTGGATTACCCATGGATAAATTAAAAGAGTTCATGGAATAAGTTCAGTTCGTAGAGGTTCTTTGAAACCAAAACGCTGATCTGTTAATTCAGATCAGCGTTTTTCTGTATTTAGTTATCTCTGATTAGATGAACGGGTTCAATGATCATACATCAAAGATCATAGATAAACATCAGACCTCAAAAAATCAGACATCATTAAATGGATGTGCATATCTCTGATTTTTCGATCTCTGATTTTTTATTTCAACTTCATATTTGAAGCAGAGCCTTCAAATCAGATATCAGGAAATCAGACATCATAAAATCAAAAATTATTCCTTCTCAATCCGCTTTGCCACCTCACTCAGCGGACAATTAATCTGGTCGCCCACCGGTTTTCCATTCAAATAACACCTTACTTTTATTTCAGAAGCTCCTTGGGGAATAACCAACGGGGTACCTTCGTATTTGGGTGAAAAATTGTCCGGATTGGTTTCATCAAAACGGTAATAAATATCCAATCCCGGCATTTGCGTGGCCAATTTTACCTCCATAGAATCATTAGTGCCTTTTACTCCTGTAATGATAGCGTCATACTGACTATGGGCATATTTAATCTGCGCTGTTTTCAAATATTTAAACTGCGCTTGCTCGCGGGTCAGGAAATCATCCCAATTTCTTTTATCTTTCGGCGACCAGAATACTTCCGATAATGCCATAGCGCGTGGCCAGGTCATGTATTCCGCATGCCGGAAATTGGGAACAGATTCAGACCATAAATTTCCTTGTCCGCCCAGAATAAGTTTCGGATCCACACTATCCGGAACCGGATCCCACGTATAAGCCGTCTTCAATAATAATTTCCCATAAGTAGGCGGCTCCGCCAGCGGATCGCCCTGGTATAGGTCCAGATAGGCGTCTCCCCAGGGTGTCATGATCACATTATGACCGGCTCTGGCTGCTTCAATTCCCCCCTGCATGCCCCGCCAGCTCATCACGGTGGCTTCCGGCGCAATACCTCCTTCCACGATCTCATCCCAGCCGATCATTTTCTTCCCCTTAGAAACAATGATCTTTTCCAGTTTCTTTTCAAAATAGCTTTGCAATCCGGCAGGCGTGGTAATGCCTTCTCTCCTCATAAGCCTTACATCGGCAGAATCTTTCATCCAGAAGCTGCGATTAGCTTCATCTCCGCCCACATGAATGTATGGACAGGGAAATAATTCAGCCACCTGCGTAAATATTTTATCCAAAATGATCCAGGTAGAATCATTGGCTACATCCAATACGTTATCAACCGAACGGGGGGGAGATTGCGGCCAGACAGGATAAGGCATCTGGGTGGAAGAAAGATTGGGATATGCTGCAATCAGGGCAAGGCTGTGTGCCGGCACATCAATTTCAGGCAGGATGGTGATGAACCGCTTTTTAGCATAAGCGATGACGCCTTTAATTTCCTGTTGGGTGTAAAATCCGCCGTCAGTGGCTTTTTCTCCGGGCTGTGGCGCTTCAAAAGTCCCCCATCTTCCGGTACGCTTTACGCGCCAGGCGCCTACATCCGTAAGTTTTGGTAATCCATTGATTTGAATTCTCCAGCCTTCATCATCTGTGAGATGCCAATGAAATACATTGAATTTGTACTTAGCCATCTCATTAATGTATTCTTCGACTTCTTTCACAGTGAAAAAATGACGGCTTACATCTAACATTAATCCACGCCATCCAAACCGCGGATAATCTAAAATATGGACGGACGGCACCTCCCATTTTACCTCATCAACGGCAGTTTTACTTTCAATATCCGGCGGCAATAATTGCAAAAGGGACTGCATGCCGTAAAAAATACCATGAGGTTTGTTGGCTGCAATCACTATCCTTTCGGGTGAAACACTCAGTGTATAGCCCTCATCACCTATTTCGCTCAAAGGAGTTTTATTTAATATCAGCACGATGGAATTTTTTTCATGCGTATCGCTGCTTTTTTTCACCCTGAGATGATAACCTGTCGGTTCATCCAGCAGATGAGACATCATGCCTGCCACACCTTTTAATTGTTCGTCTCCAAATACGATAGAAGTGGTATGATTTAATTGAAAATACCCCTGCGCTGCTTTCACCGATACCGGTTCAGGCACAATGTGAACCAGCGCATCGTCCGCATGGCTTTGTGCAAAGCAGTTGCTGAATCCAATAAAGAAAACAAGAGCCAAAAAAAGAAACTTTTTCATTTGTATTTATTTTTAAAGTGAAAATTAGGGAGGGATAAAAGTATAAATTTTGTATTATTTTTTCAGCAGAAAGAATTTTATAGTGCCGGGAAAAATCAATATATTTGCTTTTATGATAGAAAATATAATGCTGATAGAGTTGACCAATCAAAAAGCTGCGAGACTTTTGCATGAGTTGGAAGAACTGCACCCGATAAAAGTGTGAAAGAAAATTTACCTCCCGCCCAATCAAAATTATCCGGTAAATACAAAGGGGTATTTTCGAAAGAGGACGCAAGAAGTTTTGAAAAGCATACCAATGCGTGATGAATGGAACAATATTTAATTTAATTGATAATAATGTAATTAAAGAGGTGTTTAACCACTCCATCAGGCAATCATTAACCACTAATGTACTGATAGAATGATTGCTGAAAATTGGACTATTCGTGCCTGCCTCGACTAAGGCGACGCATTCGTGTTTATTTTAAATTGCATATCCGATACCATTTAATATTTACGAATAAAAATAGGGATACTTATGCGCCTCTTTCTACAATGTAATATCGAGCTATCTTTCGGGGTTGTTCTCTGAAAAAGCGATGGATTTCGTGACGAATATTATTGATAAGATACCTAACTGCTAAATACTTGAAGATACATCCTACACATGCTGCCGTCTATATACCGCCTCCCGTTATAGGGATTCTTATTTTTTTGTTATCAATAGGGATACAAAAATATTTTCCCATTGGGCATCATCTTTTCCATAGCACTATACTTATTATTACAGGCTGGCTATTTATTATAATCGCTTTGTCTTTTGGAATGTCCGGCATCTTTCGTTTTTTACGAACAAACAATACCGTCGAGACTTTTAAAGCAGCTTCTTCACTGCAGACAACCGGCATTTATACCATCAGCAGGAATCCCATGTATGTGGGATTAGTTTGCTTATATACCGGATTATCTTTGTTAATTGGAAACTGGTGGACTGTCATTTTCATCGCGGTATTTATTTTTATTTTGCAAGAGTATGTCATCCGGCGGGAGGAACGTTATTTGCGGTATGCCTTCGGAGAGCAGTATATCTCTTACACCCGGCGGGTACGAAGATGGATAGGGAGAAAGAAAAAGGCTTCCCGCTAAAATAATAACGGGAAGCCTTCAAACAATACCCTTAATGAATAAATGAAAGCAGTTATTCAACAGGGCTTTGAAGATAATAACTATTTATGCAAAGTGACGGATTCCAGATGAACGGTCTGTCCTGCCTTTACAGCGACATTGCTAATCGTGGTATCCTGATAACCATTGGATGTATTAATGAAAACACTGTAGGTCCCTTCTGGAAGGCCCCTTACCATAAACATACCGTTTCTTCCCGGTACTGCATACAATGTATCAGTTGAATTATATACACTGATGACCGGGTAAGCATCATACGGTTCCACATTGCCCATCACGCTGCCGGTATTGCTTACGGCAAAAGCACGTAATACGGGACGCAAATAAAAATCTCCGTTAAATACTTTTATCACGGAACGTCCAGCATCAAAATCAATCCATATTTTATAGTGGTTGGAGGAAACACTCTGGAAATTATTTCCAAATACACGGACATACACTGTATTCCAGCCGGGTAATAAATGCAACGGATAAGTAACGCTGTCTTTTACCAGACTATTCCCATCGCTTCCCAGTGTCAGCTTAAAGGCAATGATACGTCCTTTAGGAACATTAGCATTAGCCAGCATGGTATCGGTGCCATTTGCAAGATTCAACAGATTATAAATGCCAGGCGTAATATTCAGTGTGTCCCAGATGGCGCCCTGATCATCATCGTCATGATTTCCCCAGTTATTCCGCCATTTATCATGCTGGTTTCCCTGATCCTCATCTCCCTGATCATTATTGCCATTGCTCCCATTGTCGTTTTCTCCCCACCATTGCTGGCCAGTGTCAATTTTAACGGCAATACTTTGGATATTCACCAGCACCTTGTCAAAATATCCGGGGCCATCGGTAAGGTAAACGCTGACTCTGTTTTGATTAGGTCCGGGTTGGCTTGAGCTCAGAGAGCTCTTGTTGCAGGCAAAAAAAGTGGTTAGCAGCATGAGCACAACAACGCCACTTAACCACTTTGTAAGATGGTTCTTCATAGTTGATTGATTTATAATTAATAACAGATTAATTACCTATCCGCAGGAGAATAACACGCATGTTAAAGTAAAAAATAGGCTGAAAAATAGGCTGAAGAATAAACACAAAAAACATGCCTAATCACATCGGACTAATAACGCATAACGTATTTGCAATATTATTTACGTTGAAAATTATTTTTAACCCAAATTTTGCAGTAGCAAAATTTCTGCGAAGCAGTGACGAAAAAATGGCTTCTTTGCCATTTTTTGTCAGGTCTGACGACTCTGACGAGCATCGGACTCCGTAAGAGGTTAACCGC
>SCQV01000270.1 GCA_004299085.1 Chitinophagaceae bacterium
AATTATAATGCTCCCGTGCCCACCCCACAGGGTACAACACGGGAATTCGGTTATGTGGATATCGGACTTAAGAAAAGCTTCTTTAAGAAGAAAAATTTAACAGCTACGCTGACGGCAACGGATATATTCAATACGAGGGAAAGAGAATTTGACTACACGATACCTAATGTATTTATACAAAACAGTGTGGAAAAAAGAGCGTCCAGGATGTTGAGATTGAGTCTCAGTTATACTTTTGGCAAGCAGAATTTCCAGCTTTTTAAACGCATATCAAACAAGAGCCAGCAGGGAATTCAACAAAGTGGACAGGATGTACAACAGGGAGGACAGGATTAAGGTAGCCCTTTGACCTCGCGCAGAGCAATCAGTAAAAACATCAACTTAACGAATTAATAGAAGAAAGTGCAAAGGATTCTCTTCTGTCAGGAAGAGAATCCTTTGTTTTTTAAACCGCCCTATTTGCTTCCTCCCTATATTATTTCCTTTTATCACAAATTAACCCTATTTATCACTATTTAACGTTCTTTAAAGAATGTCTGGACGTACCTTTGCAGCTTAAATTTTAACAGGGGGGAAAATGGAAAAGTTACGTGTACTTTGGTTTGTTGTTATAGTGGCATTGCCTTCAATGGTTTTCGCGCAGCAAAAAAATTACGGGAATGGTAATCACAAGGGGAACGGCTTTGGTATGGCTCAAAATGGTCAGGTTATCGGGAAGGTTATTGATCAGACCACCAATAAAGGCGTAGGTTTTGCCACCATAGGCGTTTTGCATGCTAAAGATTCCAGTGTGGTTACAGGTGTGCTTTCACAGGATAACGGTGATTTCACTATCAGCCAGATTCCTGTGGGAAAGTATATACTCAGGATAAATTACATAGGATATAATTCAATATATAAAGATTTTTCGATTACTCCTCAGGCAACGAGCCATGACCTTGGTAATTTCAGGATATCACCTTCTTCTGCGTTATTAAAAACAGTAAAAGTAACTGCTAATGCACCGGCTTATTCTATGCAATTAGATAAGAAAGTTTTTGATGTGAGCAAAAGCCTGACCAGCGTTGGAGGAGATGCCACAGATGTTTTGCAGCAGGTTCCCGGAGTGAATGTGGATGTGGATGGAAATGTAACGTTGAGAAATGGCTCACCGACAGTATATGTAGATGGGAAAACCACTTTGCTTACTTTAGACGAGATTCCTGCAGAAGATATTGCCAGAATTGAAGTGATCACAAATCCTTCCTCTAAATATCCGGCATCCGGACAGGCCGGCATCATCAATATCATATTGAAGAAAAATCGTAAACCCGGTATCAATGGTATGTTGCGCGCCGGAGCCGATACGCGCGGCGGCAATAATTTAGGTGGTAATGTAAGTGTTTATCAAAACCCGTTAAACGTAACTCTTAGTTATTTTAGACATCAGCGCAATAATCCGGAAACGACTACGCTGACACGCGATAATTTATTCAACAATACTTTTTTGGACCAGCATACTGATGGAAAAAATAATGGTTCTTTTCAGATGGGGCGGCTGGGAATAGATTACTTCCTGGATAACCGAAATACGCTTTCCTTTGATGGAGGAATTGGCGGCGGCAGCTTTAATACTTCACAATCTGTATTTAGTCATTACCTGGATGGGGGAAAGGCGCTTGATTCTACCGGCCAGAGCCGGACGGTTAGCAGCCGTCAGTTTCGTTTCCTTTCCGGAGACCTGAGTTTCAAACATAATTTTCAGAAGGAAGGCCACACATTGACCGCGGATGTCAGCATCCGGAAATTTAATTCCCCTCCTACTACAAGTACCGTTCAAACACAGTATTTTGATAATACAGGGAAGCCCATGCCGGGTAATATTGAACAAAAAATTGTCAATGCAGGACCGGGCAGGAACTTTACAGGCCAGTTGGATTATGTGAATCCTTTGACAGATAAGTCTAAATTAGAAGCCGGAGTGAGGGCTTCTGTACGAAATTCCAGCAGCACCAATGATATGTATAATCTGGATGGATCGGGTAGCTATATATATGATTCTCTTCTTTCGACTGATTTCAACTATAAAGAAAGCATTTATGCAGCGTATGCTCAATATTCAGATCAAATTGGTAAGTTCGGTTATCAATTGGGATTGCGTGCAGAAGAATATACTTATGCAGGTTCTATACCGAGTAAGGGGCTTTCGTTTAAGCCGGAAAACGATAAATTAGGCTTGTACCCCACGGTTTTTCTGACCTATAAGTTTTCAGATTATGATCAGTTGCAGTTAAATTATACAAGGCGTGTGGACCGTCCACGGTTTTGGCAGCGCTTCCCATACATTAATTATTCAAATCCGTTAGCGTTGACCGAAGGGAACCCTAATCTAAAGCCTGAATATACTAATTCATTTGAATTGAATTACAGCAAAATAGTCGGGCAAACTAATTTTATGGTTTCCCTCTATTACAGGAATACAGACAACATGATTACAACTTATACAGAGCCGTATAATAATTCTGCTGATACTACCATCAGCTATTCCATCAATGCGAATGCTAATAATGTGTATGGCGGTGAGTTTACGGTACAGACGCAGTTTACAAACTGGTGGAATGTGACGGGAGATTTTAATTTATTCCAGACGGATATTAATGCCAATGTTAAATCACAGAACTTCTCCAACAGCAAATTCAGTTGGTTTGGAAAAGTCACTTCTGATATGAAGCTGCCTGCCGATTTCAGTTTGCAGTTACAAGGGAATTATAATGCGCCGGTTCCCACACCTCAGGGGACTACAAGTGAATTCGGATTTGTGGATATTGGTGTTAAAAAAAGTTTCTTTAAGAAGAGAAATCTGACTGCTACGCTGACTTTGACGGATGTTTTTAATACCAGAGAACGCGAATTCGATTATACTATTCCGAATGTGTTTATTCAAAACAGCATTGAAAAAAGAGCTTCCCGTAAGTTGAAATTGAACATCAGCTACACTTTTGGAAAACAGGATTTCTCACTCTTCAAACGTATAGCCAATAAGAGTCAGCAGGGCATTCAGCAAGGAGGCCAGGATATGCAGCAGGGAGGACAGGATTAAAAAGTGAAAAGATAAAGATGATTAGATACGAATAATTTCAGAACTCCTGATCTTTCACAAAATGAAAACGCGTGAATTTCGTCATCATCGCATTGCGATCCGGCCTTAGAAAAAAAGCGTGAAGAAAATTTACAGGGGAGGCGTAAAAATGAAATCAATGTTCCGATGTGAAAAGATATCACAAAGCCGGTAAGTCCTCCTTGTGCATGGATGTAAGCAAATGCTTGAGCTATTTCATTTTAGCCTGACATGTAAATTTTTAGCTTTTTTTCGCCAGCCTTGACTTTTCCCTGCCTAGCCGGCAGGCAAGGTTTGTTACTTTCTTTGCGGCAAGGC
>SCQV01000271.1 GCA_004299085.1 Chitinophagaceae bacterium
CGTTACTTCATAACCTCCGATATCATCTGCCGGCCAATGGCTCACATTGCGAAGCAGATTCAAATCGCCGATAATGAAGGTTTTATCGTAATCTTCAATGCTGGTTTTATAAATGCCGGTCACCGTTAATCTTCTTGCCAGCGGCGTTAAATCGCCTTTTTGTATGAAAAAGATAATGACGGGATCATGCAATTTTACTTTTAGCTCGCGGGCCAAAGACGCCGATAAGATGACTTGCTGTGAATAACCGCTGTCTGGAAATTGAATCACATTTCCTGCGACGAGATAAGGTTTCAGATGCGACCAATGGTAACCTTTTCCAACACCTTTGAAAACAACTCCATCAATTTCATCTTTGGCTTTCAGAATGGCAGAGCGGGTAGCATATTCATCCACGGATCTTATCCCCGGCACTGCCTTGATGGCATTAATTAATGAATCTGTTGAAGTGAAAGGAACTTCTTCCGTTACCAATCCGCCATAAGGCTGATAGCGGGTAATATGAATATGTCCCCAAAAGCCAAACACCTTTTGACTGACTGTTTTCTGAAAACCGTTAACCAAAGCAGTAGCCAGTATCATCATTGCCACGCTCAGGGCAGTAGCAGTGATGGCAATACGGATAATAAAACGGGAAAAAGTACGTTTCCGGTTAAAAACGATTCTTCTCGCAATAAAAGATGACAGTTTCAAAATAATTAATAGCTTTGGAAGTCAAATTCTAAAATTCAAACCTACGGGTTTTTCATCAGATATGGTGCTACGCAAATTATTTTTTTTAGGTGTCTGCTGCATGGTGGCTGTAAGTGCTTTGGGACAGGTTAATGAGATTACTGCTGACCATGTTTATATGAATAATATTAAAACGGTTATGCTTGCACCTGTTGGTGATTCAATAGGATTGCCGGTAGTCATGCTTGGCAGTAGCAATAAGCTTTCCCTTTGCTTCGACGATTTGGACGGCGATGTAAAAAACTATTATTATACCCTTATTTTATGCAATGCAGACTGGAAACCGGCACAACTCAATCCTTTCGATTACCTGAACGGATTTATAGAAAATCACATTGATAATTATCATTTTTCAACCTTCCCGCTGCAGCATTATACCCATTATTCCGTGGCCATTCCCAACAGTAATTGCATGCCTACCCGTTCGGGAAATTATCTGCTGAAAGTTTATTTAAACAGCGATACTTCACAGGTCGCATTTACAAGAAGAATGTATGTGATTACCAATAAAGCTATCATTAAAGGCACCATACAGCAGCCCGTGGATCCCAGGATTTTTCAGACTTATCAACGGGTAAATTTTACGGTCGGCCTTCAGGGGATGAATATTATTAACCCAATTTCTCAGGTAAAAGTGTTCATTTTGCAAAACGGAAGATGGGATAACGCACTTAAAAATGTGAAACCTACTTTTGTAAAAGCCGATGAATTGGATTTTAATGCGGTAGATAACTGTGTTTTTCCGGCATTGAAGGAATGGCGTTGGGTGGATCTGCGCAGCTTCCGGCTAAATACGGAAAGGGTGGATCATATAAATTACGGGCAAAACAGCACGGATGTTTACTTATTTCCCGACTACAACCGTTCTCATGAAAAATATATTTACCGCAGCGATCTGAATGGCGCTTATTATCCTGCGATGTTAGAGCAGGGATACAATCCGGATTATGATGGCGACTATGCTACCGTTCATTTTAAATTTATAGCGCCAAGTCCTTTTGCCAATGCGAAAGTATATGTGTTCGGCGCATTGACGAATGATGAATGTGACGAATCCAATCAGCTTACTTATAATGGAACGGATGGTGCGTATGAAGGCACACTTTACCTGAAGCAGGGCTATTATAATTATATGTATGGAGTAATTAAAGACGGAACCCATAGCCTGGATATGGACAATACAGAAGGTAACTGGTGGGAAACCGAAAACAATTATACCATACTGGTTTATTACCGCCCGTTAGGCGGCAGAGCGGATGAATTAATTGGACTCAGGACACTCAATTCTTTGACAAACAGATAACTGTACGTTTTATTTAGTATTTAATTTCTGCGCATATCCAAATACTTTCTGCAGTAAAGGTGTCGTTCTTGCCCCTAATTGCCCACGGATTTGTTTTTCCTTCTGGCCTATGACAACAAATAATCCGTTAATGGCCTGTTGAGTAACGTAAGCGGTCAGGTCGGTATTAACCGGTTTTATGAAAGGTATTTTATTATATTGAGTGGTTACATCACTCCAGTATTTGGTAGCATTTGCCTGGTTCAGGCTTTTGGAAATAACAGGACTGAACTGGGCTGTCAGTTGGCTGGTGGTTGTCCTTTCAAAATAGGCCGTGGCTGCTGTATCAGAGCCGGTCAGAATATTCGTGGCATCGCCAAGGGTCATTTGCTTTAAGGCATTCAGAAAAATAGGGGTTGCTTGTTTTGCTGCATCTTCGGCTGCCCGGTTCAGCGATAGTTCTAATTTATCACAAAGGCTGCCCAGGCCGATATCCCGCAACGTTTTTTCCACTTTAGCAGCATTAGGTGGAAACATGATTTTAATTAGCGGGTTATCAAAGTAACCGTTTAGTGCAGAAACCTGCTGTACAGCGCCTTCTACGCCAACCTGCAAAGCCTGCTTAATGCCCGAATTGATTTCACTATTGCTAGGTGTTCCATTATTAGTGGTAACACCATTGGTGCCTGTCATTTGCCCAAGGGTATCACACGAGGAAACGGCTGAAATAAAAGCAAACAAGGCAAACGTAACAACTAACTTACTTCTCATCTGAGGGGTATTTAATAGTGTATATTTTAGACAAAAATAGGAGAAATAGTATAGAGAAAAATATTAATTTTGTAAGCGGTGCAGACCGATCATGCTGTAATCAACCATTTAACCATAAAAGTCATCATCCAATGGCTACAGTTCAGGTTCGTTACATTGTTCAGGACATAGATGCTGCAATTGCTTTTTATTGCAATTATCTTGGATTTCAGAAAGTGATGCATCCTTCGCCTTTTTTCGCCATGCTTTCATTTGGTGATCTCAGGCTGGTTCTTAGCAGGCCCGGAGGTGGTCCAGGCGGCGGACAAGCCATGCCGGATGGAACAATTCCGATGCCTGGAGGATGGAATCGGTTCGTTATTCAGGTAGCAGATATAGAAAGCATGGCAGAGCGCTTACAGAAAGAAAAAATTCATTTTCGGAATAATATTATCACCGGTGTTGGCGGTAAACAATGTCTCATTGAAGATCCTTCAGGTAATCCGATAGAGCTTTTTCAGCCAATGATACCGGAAGCGCAGCTAGAAAAAAATAACCCTGCCTGAAAATATCAGTGCAGGGCAATTTTTATCTTTTCTTAATGAAGCACTTTTAGAGATGTGCCTGTATTTTCTTTTCCAAAACAGATTTGGGCACGGCGCCAATCTGCTTATCCACTACTTTGCCGCCTTTGATAAATAAGATGGCAGGAATGCTAGTAATGCCGTATTGCATAGAAACCTGTGGGTTCTGGTCAACATTGACTTTACCAACATTAACTTTACCTGCATAATCTTTTGATAATTCTTCTACAACAGGTCCTATAGCCCGGCAAGGTCCGCACCATTCTGCCCAAAAATCTACTACACTGAGTTTCTCTGATTCCAAAACGTGATTCTGGAAATTCGAATCTGTGAATTCTGTTGCCATGATTTATTTGTTTTAATGATTATATTGTTAAATGGTTATTTTGCTGAATTGTTTTACTGACCCACTATTAAATTGCTAAATCATCCTTTTATCCGCAATAACTAAACCACTGCAAATTTACTGCTTTAATGGCAGGTTAATTATTGAAAATACTTATACGGATATTCATTTTGTCTTGTCTTTCAAAAAACCGGGTCAATTCGTCATTCATTTCTACTTTTTTATGATAGCTTTTCATTTCCACTTTCCATCCTTCGTGTGAATCTATGAAATAAAAGTGGAGGTCGCTTTTCCCCGGATGGGTGTGAAGATTCTCGGTCAAAAAGCGAACCTGTTCCTGGGTAACGTTTTCCGGCGAAGCAACTATCTCTATCTCTTTTGTCTGTTTCTTTTTTACGTCTTCGAGCAACTGGATTTGTTGTATTTTAAATTCAATTTGCTGCGCATTATACTGCCTGGATTGCATGATTCCCTGCACAAAAATAGTCAGCCCCGGTTTCAGATATTGGCCGAACCTGACATAATCCTCTCCAAACAGCATCAGTTCCATATTACCGCTAAAATCCTGCAATAATATCTTGCCATATTTATTGCCCTTTTTGGAAATGCGGTCCTGCGCATCGCTGACAAATCCGGCGATTCTGAAGATACAGTCTTTGACCGATCCGTTTTCTTTTGCTTTTCTCTCCATATCCACCTGAAACTCAATGACATCGTTGATGGGGGTCATGTGGTAATATTTCAGCTCAAACTGATAAGAATCCAACGGATGTCCGCTCAGGTAAATACCGGTGACTTCTTTTTCTTTTTCTAACCGGATCATCAGAGGCCATGGGTCGCAATCGGG
>SCQV01000272.1 GCA_004299085.1 Chitinophagaceae bacterium
TTTCCTGATGGAACACCTAATACCTATGTTACTTCGCAGTTCTACTATTATTGGGATACCTACAACTGGGGTGGCCCTCAGTACAGCAACTCTGAATATTTTAAATACATAGAAACGAACACCTATTGGAAAATGAGAGAAATATCTTTATCCTATACGTTCCCCGAATTTATTGCCAAAAAATTAAAGGCTAATCAATTGCAATTGTCTGTTTTTGGCCGCAATCTGTTTTACCTGTACAGGACCATTAAAGATATGGATGCAGAACAGCTTACCGCCGGATTGAATTGGGCGCAGAACTTGAATAATGCCGGCTCCCAGCCATCTACACGCACTTTTGGAATATCTATTAGAGCAAGCTTTTAATTCGTAAATCCTAAAAACAGTCAATCATGAAAAAGATATATATCGTAGGAATTGCTTTTCTGCTTGTTGTCTCTGCATGTACCAAACAACAATTTTCAGATGCATATTCCGACCCTTCTAAGCTTGCCACAACGACGATTGATCGCCAGTTCGCAGGCTTCCTGTCATCGAATCTCAATTATGTGATGTATCATTACGGGGATTACTTTGTAGTGTATCAAAATACATTAATCCCCTGGAGCCAGACAGCCGCCACGTTGAATACCAACGGCAGATACCTGCCCGGGGCCGCAGCAATCGGTGACTTTTGGAGCACTTATTATGGATTTATGGCCCAGTATAAAGAGCTGCTCAGGCTTAATTCCAAACTGAGCGATGCAGATCAGAAGGCCGACCGGATTTATATTATTGCGGCAACAATCTACTATTACGATTACACGCAGAAAGCGGTTGATCTTTGGGGAGATATTCCGTGGAGCGGAGCAGGTCTTTTGGGGACAAAGGGAGGAAACTTCCAGGCAGCGACTGCTTCTGCCAAATATGACGATGCAGCAAGTATCTACACCAAAATGCTGGATGACCTCAAAGGTTTTTCAGACGAGCTGAATTCAATTTCAGTTCCCACAAGTGTTGAAACTACCATGCAAACAGAAGATTTTATCAACCACGGGGATGTTAACAAATGGAAAGAGTATTGCAATTCTTTGCGGGTTCGCTTGTTGACCAGGGTAAGCGGAGTCCCTTCGTTTCAGCCGAGGGTTAGTAGTGAATTGGCAAGCATTACGGGAAATCCAAGTACATATCCGGTTATTGCTACCAACGCTAACAATATCATGGTAAAAGTAGTAAGTATCACAAGCTCTATTAACAACGGCTCCAATACCGGCTCTGCCTCTGATTTCCTATCAGGATTAATAGGATGGGGCGAGGCCGACAGAGCTAATAAACAAATGATTGATTTGATGAACAGCAACTCCGATCCGCGGTTGAGAGTCATGTTTGAACCCGGCGATAGCGCGCATGGAGCATATAACGGATTAGATCCAACCCTGACCAACACTGCTCAATCTGCTATTTTGAATGCTGGTACAATTGCCCGTTATAACCGTTCTACACTTACTCAGAACAATTACATTCCCGGTATTTTGATAGACGCGGCTGAAACTGAATTGAGTTTAGCGGAATATTATCTGAATGCCGGTAATGATGCCGCTGCGGAGGCTGCTTACAATGCAGGAATTACGCAATCTATTAATTATTATTACTGGCTGCGTACACTTAGTACGGATAATGTTTCCGGGCCTTTAACGCCTTTGGGGCCGAATGAAATCACTAATTATCTTGCCAGCCCTGGCATTACCTGGTCAGGCACCAATGCACAAAAATTAATTCTTATTGCCACCCAAAAATGGATTAATTACAGTGTATTACAGCCAATGGAATGTTGGGCAGAAATCAGGAGGTTAAAGCTCCCCGTATTCACATTTTTACCCGATAACGGTGTGCAGAAGCTTCCTCCAAACAGGTGGCTATATCCTACAAATGAACAGACTTATAACACTGTGAACTATCAGGCGGTGCAGTCAAAGGATAATCTTTCCACCAAAATCTTTTGGGATGTAAAATAAAATCAAATTATTGTTCTCATTTCGGAAGGCTGCTTCATATTATACGGAGCAGCCTTTTTATTTATACTAAATGACATTGATTTCTAAATTACATTCTTGATAAATGAAGTAAAACGAGTAATTCTAAAAATTTATTACCTTGCAGCATCAATTTAAGCGGAAGTAGCTCAGTTGGTAGAGCATCAGCTTCCCAAGCTGAGGGTCGCGGGTTCGAATCCCGTTTTCCGCTCTTATTTAACTTTTAATTTTACGTGCTTTTAGATTCCATGCTATTTCCACCAGGGAAGGGGTTTGGATGCTCAGATATCATCACCTGAACTGAGGGAATATGGCATCTTGTCATTTTTCTTTCAATTAGATTTCTCCTTTTGCCCATCCGTTCCTAACTTTACCTTTTTAATAAAAATATATTTGTTATGTTTCCTACAATCAATCCGACAGAAACCAAAACCTGGCGGCAACTGAAAGGGCAGGCCGATTGGATGACCGGCGCCCATGTCCGTAAATTATTTGCACAGGATGCGCAACGGTTTGAAAAATTCCATCTTCAGTTGGAAGATATCTTATTTGATTATTCCAAAAACATCATTACCGAAGAAACGATTGAGCTATTGCTTGATTTGGCAAATGAATGCCATGTAAAGGAGGCGATTGAGGCCATGTTCGGCGGCGAACATATTAATCAAACGGAAGACCGTGCTGTATTGCACGTAGCATTGCGCAATGTAAGTAATGACCCCATTTATGATCAGGGAAAAGACGTCATGCCGGAAGTAAATGCAGTTTTGGATAAAATGAAATCTTTTTCTCAAAAGATTCACAGTGGAGAATGGAAAGGTTATACCGGAAAGAAAATTAAATATATCGTTAACATCGGCATCGGCGGATCAGATCTGGGCCCGGTAATGGCAACGGAAGCCTTAAAATTTTATTGGAAGCCGGATATACATCCTTATTTTGTATCCAATGTGGATGGAACACAAATGGTGGAGACGTTGAAACTAATTAATCCGGAAGAAACGTTGTTCTTAATTGCTTCCAAAACATTTACCACCCAGGAAACCATGACCAATGCCCATACTGCACGTGACTGGTTCCTGAAAGAGGCTAAAGATGAAGCATACATTAAAAAGCATTTCGTTGCTTTAAGCACCAATGAAAAAGACGTGGTCAAATTCGGGATTGATCCGGCAAACATGTTTGAATTCTGGGATTGGGTTGGTGGCAGGTATTCACTCTGGTCTGCTATAGGATTGAGTATTGTTCTGAGCATAGGTTATGAAAATTTCCATCAGATGCTTGCCGGCGCCCATGCAGTAGATCAACATTTCAGAAATACAGATTTTCCAAAAAACATTCCAGTGATGATGGCTTTAATCGGATTATGGTATCGCAATTTCTTCGGAACAGAAACGGAAGCCATTCTGCCTTATGATCAATATATGCATCGCTTCGCCGCCTATTTCCAACAGGGAAATATGGAAAGCAACGGCAAGCATGTGGACAGAAACGGCGATCCGGTACATTGGCAAACTGGCCCGGTAGTTTGGGGCGAACCGGGAACGAATGGACAGCATGCTTTTTATCAGCTCATTCATCAGGGAACACCGGTGATTCCGTGTGATTTTATTGCACCAGCCATTAGCCATAATCCCATCGGTGAACATCACGCCATCTTGTTATCCAACTTTTTCGCACAGACTGAGGCCCTGATGAATGGAAAAACGGAAGAAGAAGTCCGTGAAGAAATGGAAAAAGCCGGAAAAACGGAAGAAGAAATTCAAAGAGTGTTACCTTATCGCGTTTTTACCGGAAATAAACCTACTAATTCTTTCTTATTAAAAGAAATTACCCCTTATACTTTAGGAAGCCTCATTGCTTTATATGAGCATAAAATATTTGTACAGGGTGTTATCTGGAATATTTTCAGCTTCGACCAATGGGGTGTAGAACTGGGTAAGCAATTAGCAAAAAATATTTTGCCACAATTGCAAGATAATGCAGAAGTAACCACGCATGATTCTTCTACTAATGGGTTGATCAATGCGTATAAGAAATTACGAAACAAAGCATCATAATATTTTTGTATTTAATAACTTTATTGAAAAATAAAAGAGCAACAACAAAACTTTCGACAATAAAAGCGGGAGGCATTTTAATGATGCTTGTTCATAATAAAAATCTAAACCATAGAAATATAAGTTGACAATATTGATGGATAAAACCAAATTTAATTATCAATTCTATAAGAGAACAATTTAAGTAATAAAAACCTGCTAAAATCCCTTTTATTACAATTAATACAACTTATGAGTTCGGAAATTGACATCCAATTTGTTCAAGAGACATATCAGCGAATGTCTGATGGGGAATTGACTCGCGTATTGACCCAAGAGGCCACAGGTCTAACACCGGAAGCGCAGGAAGTGGTTAAAGGAGAAATCAGGCGAAGAAATCTTGATCCTAATATTGTAAGAGGAGTTGAGGCACAACAAAAGACCTATACGATTGCTGAACTTGAGGCTTATTGTGAAATTATTCAAAAGCTTCCAGACCCACTAACGGGAAACACCTCTGAAAGGCTTAATGCGACGCTTATGGCGGAAGTAAAAAGTTTTGTCTTTTTCACGCATTACAAAGAGAAAATTCTTATTGGTACTCCAAGAACTTTAGATGCAGCTAATAATTCTGCATTAAGAAAGACTATGTTTTTAGGTTGGTGGTGTTTTCCATCGGGTATTATTAAATCAATCAAGGCAATCAGAATAAATCTAACAAGTAAAAGGACGAATAATATTCCCTCACCAAGCGATTATTTAAGAACTTTTGTGCTTTCCAAGATTGGAGAAATTGAAACCTATAAAGATAATAAGGAAAGGTTACTTGAGTTGATTTCTTAATGGTTCATCATGAGTAACTCAA
>SCQV01000273.1 GCA_004299085.1 Chitinophagaceae bacterium
GAAGTAGCCGTATTTTTTTCATGATTGAAGGTGATTACATTATACTTATGATAATCCCCTTCATTGACATCTCTGATAAACTTCAACGGCAATAAAGAATTGGCGTCAATATATGTTTCATAACGGTCACGCACCTTAAATATCCAGTCATAAGAATGATACGTGTGCCCCTCGCCTACCACGTGATACGCCGGTTTTCCATCCAAATCGGTTAAAGTAGTTGCAAAAGTTACTTCTCCGGCGCCGATATAGGCAAAGCTAACATTGTAATACACCTTATAGGTAAGGCTTTCACCTGATTGGAAGGCATTATTTTCTAATCCGCAAAAACCGGAGTTCTGAGAAAAAGCCTGTAAGGTAAACAGTAATGCAAATACGATGAGTATCCATCTTTTCATACTTGTTGCTTATTTAATACAACGGCTGTTTTGTTTCCATTCAGCACCTTAATCCCCAATAACAGCAGGCTTCCGAAAATAGCCGGTATTACTAAATTAATCAACCATACACCTAAAGTCCCTGCAATGATACCTATTTTATTGGCGCTAAGCAAGCCGAAAAAATATAACCCTGCTTCGCCTCTGATCCCTAAATCCGCAATCGTAATGGAAGGTATCATCGCCATCACTAAATATAACAGGAAGATCATTGCAAAACCCTGCCACCAAAGCATCTCCACCCCCATTACTTCTAATAAAATCAAATATTGTGCCGAGAAGACCACATAACGCAACATAGACAGGAGTATAACTTTCAGCAGGGTGGGGCGCGGAAAGTCAGCCATAATAACCACATATTTCTTAAAGCGGCGAAGCCATTCTATACGCTCGAAAAGGCTAACAATAAGGCTTAGGCGAAAATACAAAAAAATCACAAGTGCCGCTGTTGCCAGTACGAAAATAAAAATCAACAGGTTCCAAAGATAATCCTGCAACAAGCGATTACGAAAGTTTAACCCAAAATGCGATATGAAGTAAACAACGCCTATGCTGCCGAAAATCACCGTGGTAATAAACTGGCTGATACTTCCGACAAAAGTTGCCGAAATTGCCGGAAGCCGGTTCTCCCCTTTTAAGTATAAAACACGTCCACCATATTCTCCGATATGATTTGGCGTATTCACTGAAAAAGAAACACCTGATAAAATGGCATAAAATGACTTGCGAAAAGATATCTTCTCCAAAGGCCTTATCAGTATTCTCCATTTCCATGCCTCTATGCTCCAGTTGAGAAACATCATAGCAAAAACGATGATAATGGCAGTCTGATGTGTATGAATGCTCTGTTTTAGCTGATGTACTGATAATTGCAAATTATCTTTGTACCGCAACTGATGGTATATAGAATACGAAAGCCATGCAAACAGGCCTATGCCAAAGACATAATTGAGAATTATTTTGGTACTTTTGCTCAGCACAGTCAATTTTAATAATCAATAAACAATATAAAAACCCCGCAAAGCTAAGGAAGCTTGGAAATATAATTGGGATTCAGTGAACGATGCATGTTCAAATATCATCTTGGGGATAGATCCCGGAACCCTGCTGATGGGGTATGGCATTATTGGCATACAAGGGAAAAATATACATCTTGAAGAGATGGGAGTGCTCAAGTTGAAAAACACGTCTGATTCTTATGAAAGATTACAGAAAATACACGAAAAGGTCACTTCATTGATTCAAATTCATCTTCCTCAATCATTTGCCATTGAGGCCCCTTTTTATGGGAAAAATGTACAAAGCATGCTGAAATTGGGCCGGGCGCAGGGAGTGGCCATTGCGGCTGCCATGCAGGCAGGCTTAGGGGTGTGTGAATATTCACCTAAAAAAGTTAAACAGGCTGTTACGGGCAATGGGAATGCCAGCAAAGAACAGATTTGGCAAATGTTGGAGAAAATACTGCATTTCCATAAAAAGCCTGATTATTTTGATGCAACTGATGCAGTAGCTGTGGCGCTGTGCCATCATTTCCAGCAAAGACGCCCCCATTATGGTGTTGCAGATGATGCCAAAAGCTGGAAAGAATTTATTCTGAAGCACCCTGAAAAAGTAAGCGGCAGATAGCGGTAGTAAGAAGGAGTAGTAAGTAGTAAGTAGTAAGCAGTAAGCAGTAAATGGTCAATCAAAGTCGTTTAGTTAAGATTTCTTCGCCACCCTTCGACAGGCTCAGGGGGGCGATCAAGTATTCATAGAGAGCTTGTCGAACTATGGCCAAAATGAAATATTTTCTTAACTAAACGACATTGAATGGTAAGTAGTAAATTGAAATCGTTAAAAACAAGCAACCAGCAAACCCATGAAATCTTCCATACTTAGAACCATTGTAATAAGCGTTACCATCCTGCTTATTTTAATTATGGGGGTTCAGTTGTATTGGGTCAGCAAAACCTACAAATTAGAGCAAAAAGAATTTAACATCAAGGTAAACAGCGCCCTTCGTTCTGTAGTAGAATCCATTCGTTTTTCTCATAAAGACACCTCTCCTTTTGCAGGGGTTATTTCCCAGCCATTAGAGGATTATTTCATCGCAGACACCCGCTATTTGCCGGATAGCGAGGACGTAGGTTTTCAACTCCAAAAAGCTATTGAGGAATATAATGTTTTCACTTCATTCAAATTCGGGATTTACAATGCCTCAGAAAAGAAATTTATATATACGCGTTATATCCCTACCAGCCAGTTTGAGCCGGATCCAGGTACACAATTGTTGCTGCTAGATAAATCTTATAATTACATCGGCATACTTTTTCCGAACCGGGAAAAATTCATCATTCGCCAAATGGGCTTCTGGATTTTTTCAACTATCATTTTACTTTTAGTTATTACCGGTTTTGGCATCAGCATTTACAAGCTATTCCGTCAAAAGCAGCTTTCTGAAATTCAGAAAGATTTTATCAATAACATGACCCACGAATTTCGGACTCCTATCGCAACCATTCAGTTGTCCACAGAAGTATTAAAGAACAATAATGCTATTCAGACAAACAAGCGTCTTTTCCAATATGCCAGCATTATTGAAAATGAAGCCAATCATTTAGAGAGCCAGGTTGAACGCGTGCTGCAGGTGGCAAAAATGGAAAATCATACCTTGCATTTAGAAAGGCAACCGGTAGATGTACATCAGATAATCAGGCAGACTGTCCATGATTTCGAAAATACCATTCAACAAAAAGAAGGACATTTTGTCTTAGACCTTACTGCCGACAAATCTGTAATTATGGCAGACAAGCTTCATTTTACCAACATTATCTTTAATCTTGCCGACAATGCCATCAAATATTCGTCAAAGCCTGTGGTCACTTTTCAAACCTTCAATGATAAAGCGGGCATATCAATTTCCATCAAGGATAATGGACAAGGAATACCTGATAAATACCGGAGGTTCCTTTTTACCAAATTCTTCCGGGTGCCGACCGGTAACCTGCATGAGGTAAAGGGCTTTGGCTTAGGCCTAAATTATGTTAAATTATATACAAATTACCTGCATGGAACCGTTCATTTGGAGAGTGAATTGGGAAAAGGCAGTAACTTTATCCTGTATTTCCCGGATGCATCACCCGCTTAACTTTAATAAAACTGATTATCATGGAAAAAAAATCCAGAATTCTATTAGTAGAAGATGATTTAAACTTAGGCTTCGTTATTACAGATAATTTAGAAGAAGCCGGATTCTTAGTGGTTCATTGCCCTGATGGCATCACTGCCTGGGATCATTTTCAGAAAAAGCCTTTTGATCTCATTTTACTTGATATTATGCTTCCTAAGAAAGACGGATTCTCACTCGCACGCCAGATCAGGAAAAAGAATGAGATGATCCCATTGATCTTCCTGACAGCGAAATCCATGGAAGAAGATAAGATCAGTGGTTTTGAAATAGGCGCCGATGATTACATTACCAAGCCGTTCAGCATGAAGGAACTATTGTTAAGAATAGAAGTATTTCTTCGCCGCACCAAGGCATTGAATGCGGACAAGAATACTCACTTTGAAATTGGCAGCCTTACCTTTAATTATGCCGAATTAGTGCTGACACTTCCGGATAAGACTAAGGTAGCTTTAACGCAGAAGGAAGCTGACCTGCTGAAATTCCTTTGCGAGAACACAAACAAAACATTGCGTCGTGATGAGATATTGCTGCATGTTTGGGGGAAAGCCGATTATTTTCTGGGGAGAAGCATGGATGTTTTCATCACCAAATTAAGGAAACATTTTAAAGAGGACCCCCGGGTTGATCTGGCTACCATTCACGGAGTCGGCTTTAAATTTAATGTTCCTGAAAAAGCAGGACAACCGGCTGAATAAGGCTTACGACTTTGCAGCGATAACCTGTACCTTCCCTCCTATTTTCTGCCAATGATTCCAGAATTCGGGATAAGATTTATTTACTGCTTCTGCGTAAGTTATCTTTACCGGTGCATCGGCGTTTAATGCAGCAACTGCACAAGCCATAGCAATGCGGTGATCATAATGGGAGGATGTTTCGGCAGCATGAATACCTGTACCGCCATAAATCAACATTTCATCATTCTTCAGATCAATACGAATACCTAACTTCCCAAATTCTTCCTTCAGCGTTTTAGCCCGGTCACTTTCTTTGTGAGCCAGCCTGCCGGCTCCTTTCAAAATAGTAGTACCGTTGCAGTTAGCAGCTAATGACACTAATGGCGGAAAAAGGTCAGGACAATCCGTGGCATCAAATTCAAATGCATTCAAAGGCCCTTTTTCAATTAAAATCGTAAACATTCCCTTCATGACTTTGGCGCCAGCTTTTTCCAGCGCCTGTAAAATAGCTTTGTCAGATTGTGCAGAACGGATGTTCAAATTATCTACTTCCGTTTGTCCTGCCACGGCGCCTGCCACCAGCAGAAAAGCGGCTCCGCTCCAATCACCTTCTACCGTATAATCACAGGCACGGAAATGCTGGCGGCTGCCAAAATGAAACTTTTTAAAATCTTCATTGATTACCTTTACTCCAAAATGCTGCATGATCTGTAAAGTAAGATCAATGTAAGGTTTACTTTTAAGATCAGTAACTGTGATGGTATTATTTTCTGCTCTGGATCCATAAGCCATCAATAATCCTGTCAGAAACTGGGAGCTGAGAGAACCATCTACTGTAATATCTCTTGCCTGTAAGGGGCCACGGAGGGAAATAGGCGGGTTCCCGTTTTGAGTATGGCACTGAACATCCAACTGAGGTAATACTTCTTCAAAAAAGCTCACAGGACGTGATTTCAGGCTTCCTTCCGCATGGATAGTTAACTGTTTTTCGCTGATAGCTGCAATTGGCGTAAACATCCTGATGCCAAGGCCGGATTCTCCACAGTTAATTTCACTGCTGACAGGCTCCACACCTCTTCCTATAATTTCAATTTTGTCATTCACATAATTAACTTCCGCTCCCAGGTTCCGTGCTACATCCAGGGCAGCCAGGCAATCGTTGCTTTTACCCGGATTATAAATAATGCTTTTCCCTTTCGCCATTAAAGCGGCAGCAATAGCCCGTTGCATGGCGCTTTTAGATGCATTGGCAGACACCCTACCTTCAATAGGAACCGGTGATATAATAACTTCCATTAATCTTTTAACTTTTTCGTTTAGCGATAGTTTCTTCCAAAAGACTACTTAATTGGGTTAAAGGCAGCGGCTCAATAATGGCTTCTCCAATTTTTTTCAATAAGATAAAATGAATGGATTGCTTCTCCCTTTTTTTATCCATGTTAAAATAATGGGAAATTTCTGCCGGGTCACTATGGATTTCCGCAGGCAAATGATAATCTTTAATAAGTTGAATGATCCTTTCTTTTGATTTATTGCTAAGTCCGGATAGCTTCTCAGAAAATACAGAGGCAATGCACATCCCTTTGGCAACAGCCTGTCCGTGTGCAATATGTTCTATTCTTTCAACCGCATGACCCACTGTATGTCCGAAATTCAAAAGCTTCCTTGCCCCCCCCTCCAATTCATCTTCCTGCACAATGAGCGATTTAATTTCTGCCGAACGTTCCACTAAATATGCAATAACCTCTTTATCATGTACCAGCGCTCTGCCTATATTCTTTTCCAAAAATTCAAATAATGGTGCATCCGTAATGCAGCCATATTTAATGATTTCCGCAAACCCATTATACCATTCTGTTGCGGGTAATGTGCTTAACACATCATCATCAAAAAGCAAAAATTCAGGCTGACGGATGACGCCCAGCATGTTTTTATATTCTCCGAAATCAATTCCATTCTTTCCTCCTATTGAAGCGTCCACTTGCGCCAGCAAAGTCGTAGGAGCAAAAGCATAAGGAATGCCTCGCATATAAATGCTCGCTGCAAACCCTGTCAAGTCGGTAATGACCCCCCCTCCTATTCCTATCAACACGGTTTTCCGGTCTGCTTCTAACCGGATCAGATCATGCATCAGCCTCTCCAAGACGCGCAATTCCTTGCTGGATTCATTTCCGGGAATAATTATTTTGCACCAGTCTTTCAGAAGATGGCCATGAAAATGTTCAACCTGATCATCAACGACCAATATCGTTCTGGAAGGATCGGCATACTGAGACAAATTGGCAATTGTTTCTCCAAAATAATAGGGAACTTTTTTACCCGAAAAGACATATTGCTTATTCTTCATGTTTATTCATTACTCTGTTCTGCCGGTTAATGGATTCCAGGTGTACCGCATCTAAAAGGTGCAGGATAAAATCTTTTGTCAACCCCAGCTTTTCTCCCTTTTTAATGCTTTTCTCCAATATTTCATTCCAGCGATTCGTCTGCAGGATAGTAATATTATTTTCTTTTTTATACAGACCGATTTTCTCTGAAATTTTCATCCTGTTACCTAACAGGGTAAGCACTTCATCGTCAATATGATTAATCTGTTCCCGGAATTTTGCCAGTGCATTCAGGAATTCTTCTTTCTGACTTGATTCATGTCTCCAGACTATTTTGCCTAACATTTCACCTAACTGTTCAGGCGTGATCTGTTGTTTTGCATCACTCCATGCTTTATCCGGATCTTCATGTGATTCTATCATCAACCCGTCATAATCAAGGTCGGCTGCCTTTTGCGCAGTTTCCAACAGGATATCACGGCGTCCGCAAATATGGCTGGGATCACAAATGATGGGCAAATCCGGCATACGGCGTTTTAGCTCAATTGGTATATGCCACATGGGCGCATTCCGGAATTCCGTATCGCCATAGTTAGAAAACCCGCGATGTATGACACCAATTTGCTTTATCCCAACTTTTTGTAACCGTTCAATGGCGCCAATCCATAAATCAAGATCAGGGTTAATAGGATTTTTAACTAATACCGGAATATCCACACCTGCAAGCGCATCAGCTACTTCCTGAATAGAAAACGGGTTTACGGTGGTGCGTGCTCCTATCCATAAAATATCCACGCCATGTTTGAGGCTGTCTTCCACATGTTTGCCTGTAGCCACTTCAACTGTGTAAGGTAATCCGGTTATTTCCTTCGCTTTCTGGAGCCAAGGCAGTCCTTCGGCGCCCACTCCTTCAAAATTACCAGGTTTGGTACGCGGTTTCCATATCCCGGCACGGATCATATCCACTTTGCCGGTTTTAGCTAAGCGAATAACGGTCTCCAAAACCTGTAATTCAGTTTCTGCGCTACAAGGTCCGGCAATAATGACTGGGTCCTTGTGAGTTAATTTCTGCCAAACAGACTGAGCAGTGGTTGTTTGTTCCATCTTTGTCATAATTAAATGATGATTGAAATAGTATTTATTTAAAAATTTAGTTTAATGCTCTGCATTTAATGTTCCGCGTTCTCCGAAGGAATCCTTTGGGCAATGTTTGATGTTTGATATTCCGTGTTCTCCAAAGGAACCTTTTGGGCAACGTTTGGTGTTTGATATTCCGTGTTCTTTGTTCAATATTCCGTGTTCTCCGAAGGAACTCTTTGGGCAATATTTAATATTCAATGATTAAACCTTAAACAACAAACCCTAAACTCATTTAATAATCTTCTTTATCTCATTCGCCTTTTGTATCAGTTTATAAAATTCCTCATATTCCTCATCCACCAATAACTGCTTAATATGTTTCAACTGATAGATTAGTTCGTATAACACATCCAATACATTATGGCGGTTTTGCTTAAATACAGGTATCCACATATCAGGAGAGCTTTTAGCCAAACGAACTGTGGACTCAAAGCCACCGCTCGCCAATTCAAAGATTGCTTCCTCCTCTTTTTCTTTTTCCAAAACCGTCAATGCCAATGCAAAAGAAGTGATATGCGAAATATGAGACACATAAGCGGTATGCAAATCATGTGATACAGAATCCATATACACTATTCTCATACCCAAATCATTATACATCTTTTTCACCAATTCAACGGCATCCTTATCACTTTCTTCTATATCGCAAAATACCGTACTCTTTCCTTTAAACAAATCTTTAACGGCTGCTTCCGGTCCAGAATATTCTGTTCCTGCCATTGGATGGGTCGCCACAAAACGATTTCGCTTCGG
>SCQV01000274.1 GCA_004299085.1 Chitinophagaceae bacterium
ATTCTCTCCTATTCAATGATGAAGGGCAAGAACATATCTAAATAAAAGATGATTCAGGAAAACAAACCCCCTCTTTATGTATGTCCCTCACCCGCATTGCTTCATCTATATGATGTAAGCGGCAGCATCGTGGTAATTATTGATGTATTACGCGCCACTTCCACTATTTGCACGGCTTTATTTCATGGTGCGAAGCGGGTTATCCCGGTAGCGAGTGTGGAAGAATGTATTCAGAAAGGTGAAGAGCTACAGGCTATTACCGCCGGAGAAAGAGATGGGATCATTGCTTCAGGACTACAACACGGAAATTCTCCCTTTGAATACCCGGTTTCATTTATTAAGAATAAAACGCTGGTACTTACAACTACAAATGGAACGCGTTTGCTGGATATGGCATCGGATGCAAAGCAAATTATCACCGGTTCTTTTCCGAATCTAACACCTGTTTGTAATTATTTATTACATCAAAATCAACCGGTTATTCTTGGTTGTGCAGCATGGAAAGATCGCGTGAATTTAGAAGATATGCTTTTCGCAGGAGCCGTAGTAAACAGCATTAAAGAAAAGTTTTACATCAATTGTGATTCAGCTTTCATTGCGGAAACATTATATCTGCATGCAAAAGATAATCTATACGCCTGCATGCAACACGCATCACATTTTCATCGCCTTGCCAAACACGGGCTGGAAGAAGACATAAAATATTGCCTGACCATAGACATTGCCCCCTCCTTGCCTATATTAAAAGACGGAGCTTTGATAAATATTTGCTGATGTCCGGTTTTTTGATGTCTGATTTGGGAATTCATTTGAGAGAAATCAGACACCATACATCAAAGATCGGACATCATACATCAAAGATCATACATCAGACATCATACATCAAAGATCATACATCAGGGATTCCCAAATGGCTTTCCTGTCTTCTACCTTTTTAACCTTTCGTCATATCAACTTTTCCATTTATAAAAATAATAACATTTAAATAAAGTTACATCCTTTCATGGCAGGGATTTTGTCTTATACCACTATGATTATCTTTTAAAAACCTATAAAATTTAAAGCCATGAAAAAGTTAACTCTTTTATTAATCCTTGCCTTAGGCGGACTAAGCGCCTGCCAGAAAGAAGTGGTTCAGCCGGCTTCTCCACAGGCATATTCAGCAGTTTATACTATCAATCCTTCAGATTGGAGTACCAGTAATAATGGAATCAGCTACTCCACCACCTTTAATATACCAGAGCTAAGCAATGCCATCTTTGATCACGGAGCAGTCATTGTCTATCTGTCTTTCGATGACAACATTTATGAGGCCCTTCCTGAAGTATTTGACGGCATTTCTTACGGCGCCATTCATTCACCCGGCGCTGTTACGGTAGATTATCACGCGGTGGACGGAAGTAATGTCTCTGCTCCGGGCGGTGTCGTATATGCAAAAATTATACTAATCAATGCCCAGCAACTGAGTATGCACCCGGGGTTAAATCTGAAAGATTACAATGCAGTAAAAAACACTTTCGGGATCAGATAAAGAAAGATAGTACATCCTGTAAGCCCATTTTAAAATCCCCTATAATCCTGGTTTTAAAGTGGGCTTATATATTTTAATTCAAGTTTCGCACTTGTTATTTTCTTGTATCAGTTTGGCTGGGGCGAGCCTTATGAATTAATGGATTGAAAGAAATCGCCAATTGAAACAAAATCAAAAAAGCACTGGCTCTCGCCTTAGGCGAGGGGGCGGAAGTTTGTCA
>SCQV01000026.1 GCA_004299085.1 Chitinophagaceae bacterium
GAAACCTGACAAATAGTGGATGACCAGGCATCAGCATAAAACAACTATTATGGTAAATAAAATCGCATTGGTAACGGGTGGTAGCCGGGGATTAGGTAAAGATATGGCACTTTCCCTCGCGAAGAAAAATATAGATGTCATTCTCACTTATCATTCAAAAAAAGAAGAGGCAGAAATAGTCGTGGCTGCTATTCAGGAAAATGGACAGAAAGCAGTTGCCCTGCCTTTGGATGTAGGTAATCTGAAATCTTTTGATCATTTTATTAACCTGGTTTCAGAAGCATTGCATACAAACTGGAATAGAGGCAGGATTGACTTCCTCATTAACAATGCTGGCATGGGTGCTCACATTCCTATTGCAGATGTGACGGAAGAAATTTTTGACAATTTTTTAAACGTCCATTTCAAAGGAGTTTATTTCTTAACACAAAAATTACTCCTGAAAATGAATGACGGCGGCGGTATCATTTTTATTTCATCCGGTACTACTCGTTTCAGTGTTCCTGGTTATTCTGTGTATGCTCCCATGAAAGGTGCTATAGAAGTATTGTCCAGGTATGTTGCAAAAGAATATGGCCGGCGAGGCATCCGTTCTAATGTGGTAGCGCCCGGCGCCATTCAAACGGATTTTAATAACGGCGCCAACAGGGATAATCCTGAAAGAGTAGCGCTCATGACACGTTTGACAGCGCTTGGCCGTGCAGGCAACGCAGATGATATTGGAAGTGTAGTAGCTTTTCTTTGCACAGATGATGCAAAGTGGATTAACGGGCAGCGGATAGAAGTAAGTGGTGGAGTGAATATATAAGCGAATAGAACCATTCGACTATTAATCCTTTTCTCAAAAGTTTTGGATTATCTTCCAATGATTCATTTCAATAATGATGTTCCCTCAAAAAAGTAATTACCTCTTTAGCAAACTCCGGAGTTATATAAGCATGATCGTGATCGCCGGGAGTTGTCTCATAAGTGCTGTTCGGTAAGATTTTGGCAAGCTCAGGCGCTGAAACATTATATTCATCCTTGTCTCCACGAATCACTAAAACGGGTTGTTTAATGGAATGTAGTTGTTTTACAGAAGCGGAGGGTTGATACTTTTGCAAATAAGCCAAAGCAAGCTGATCCAGGTGTTGATGCTGAACATACGCTACGAGGCTTTTTAACTCCCGAACTGTATCTGCTATCAGGGCATGATAAAACATGAGCCTGCGCGGCCATTCAGGATTGGTAAACTGTGTTCCCATACCTCCTATCACGGCGTCTTCAATATGTTTATCCAACAATAATAATCGGGCTGTAATAATGGAACCGCGGGAATAACCTATCACACTATATTTTTTAATACTTAAATAATTAGTTAATCCCATGATGTCTCTTGCTTCTGCATCACGTTCGTAAGCTTCTTCATTATGCGGCTTACCGGATTTGCCGTTTCCGCGCATATCCAGAATAATTACTTTATATCCACCCGTTATTAAATCCTTATACAAAGCGGATCCTTTCCACGAATTACCACTTACGATAAATCCGTGAACGAGCACAACCGGTTTACCTTGCCCACGAACTTCATAATAGATTTTTGTTCCATCAAAAGAAGAATAATATCCGGAAGTTATCGGGAACTTTGAATCGAAAGTAGTTTGGGCATTTGCCTGATACATCAGCAGGAATGAGAATAAAGCTAAGATCAACTTCATTTGTAAAACGATCTTTAAAAAGGTCCTTAGTTTATTGTTTGTCTGTTAAAATGAATAATTTTTTAAAAAATTAGGAATAGGGAAATATTCAATAGATATTTTTCCGTTTCTTATAATTCAACCTTATTTCTCCGGCGCATTCCAAACATTATTCTCCCTGTTCACATCGGGTAATTTTTTATCAGGATCCAGTATAACACTTTTTAATGCACTGGTTGTATTGACTTTAAACGTATGAATCGCACCTTGTTCCCAGGTTTCCACCGGCAATTTATAATGCTCCACATTTCCATTTGATTCTTTCACTTCCACCATAACCGGCATGGGCATTTTACCAAGGTTTTCAATAGTAATTAAACTCCCTTTAGATGGATCATCATCCACATATTTAACACCTTCCACTGCCTGATCCAACTGCCAGTTATGAAAAAACCAGCCACGCCAGAACCAGGCAAGATTTTCGCCTGCATTGTTATCCATCTCGCGGAAAAAATCCCAGGGAGAAGGATGCTTATAGGCCCAGTCACCAATATATTTTCTAAACGCTTTATCAAATCGTTCATGACCCAGAATAACTTCTCGTAAAAGCACCAATCCGAAGGCTGTTTTAAAATATTCCAACGGATGCACATAGTTGTTTGGAATGGCATCTGCAAAAGTCATGATAGGAGGGACATCTTTTCCAGTTATAAAAGGAACTATTTCTTCGGCTGGATTACCCCCACCCGGTGCATATTCACCATCGCGTTTCGGTGCATATTCGCCATGATTAAATTCCTGTTGTGCATAAATGTCAATGAAAGTATTGAACCCTTCATCCATCCATGCATAGCGGCGTTCATCGCTGCCAACAATCATGGGAAACCAGGAATGGCCGATTTCATGCGATAATACGGCATATAAAGATTTAGTTCCGGACTTCCACCAGTCAAAAGTTAATCCCGGATATTCCATACCACCAACCGGACCGGCAATACTTACCGCCGTTGGATAAGGATAAGGAAACCAGCTTTTGGAAAATATTTCCACCGCGCCCTTTGTATATTCGGTGGCCCTTCCCCATGAGCTATCACTTTTACTTTCAACAGGATAAAAGCTCATGGCTAAAGATGATTTTCCTTCCGGTAAATTGATGCGTGCTGCATCCCAGATAAATGCGGAGGAAGCTGCCCATGCAACATCGCGTGTATTGTTCATGTGAAAATGCCAGGTGAGCCAGCCCCCCTCTTTCTCCCCTTTTGGGTGGACGGAAAGGGGGGCGCGTGTCGCGGCTGCGCCATTTTCCGGAGTATATATAATGAGTGTTTTATCCGAATGCCCCGCTTTATCTAATTGCTGAATTTCATTGGAGGTTAATACTTCCTGAGGATTCATTAGTTTTCCTGCGCCCGCCACAATCATACCTGCCGGAAGCGTGACAGTGTAATCAATATTTCCATAATCTAAGTAAAATTCACCCCCCCCTAAAAAGGGCAACGTGTTCCATCCTGCCAGATCATCATACACTTCCACACGCGGGTACCAATATGACACCTCATAGATCACACCATTTTTAGTATTTAAATATCCGGACCGTCCGGCATCACCCGAGCGTTGTAAGGTATAATCATAGCTGATCATCATTTGTAATTTGCCGCCTTTAGCTTTTAGCTCTTTGGGTAGCCATACCTGCATCCGGGTATCATTGATGATATAATCATTAAGGATAACAGATTTCCCATTTTCAATAACTTCTATTTTATAAATATGAAATCCACGGTCGCTGCCCTCCCCCCCTTTGGGGGGAACGAGGGGGGCCGGAGCTGGATTTCTTATATTGTTTGAACGTGAATCTTTTTTATCAAGATTCTGATCTAATTCCAGCCATACATAAGACAGATTATGCGGACTGTTATTTGTATAAGTTATTTTCACCTCACCGCTAATCAGCTTGGAAGAAGTATCAAATTTCACATGCACGTTATAGTCGGCGCTGTTTTGCCAGTAATCTGCTCCCGGCGAACCATCTGAGCTGCGGTATTGATTGCCGTTGTACGGATAAAAGATAGGAGCAAAAGCTGCATGGGCGTCGTATTTCGATTGGGCGTAAACTGTGATTCCAGAAAATATGAGGAAGAATACGATTAAGAGCAAAAATGTTTTTTTCATTGCAGCACTCGTTTTAATAAGATTGGAAGGTATTAATATTTAAAATGATTTGCAATAATAAAAAGCAACGGGCAAAAAGAATAAAATAATTTGTTAAACCCAAATTTTGCAGTAGCAAAATTTCTGCGAAGCAGTGACGAAAAAATGGCTTTTTTGCCATTTTTTGTCAGGTCTGACGACTCTGACGAGTATCAGACTCCGTAAGAGGTTAACCGC
>SCQV01000275.1 GCA_004299085.1 Chitinophagaceae bacterium
GGAGAGGGAGATGATTTGGTGAAAATAGCAGACAATTTGTGGAATTATTATCCGCGTACCGTTTTAGAATCAGTGAACTGGATACCGAGCACTAAAGTATTTTCATGGTTCAATCATATCAATAATAAGCGATTGGCCGCTTCCATCTCCTCTGCTGTAAAAGTACTCGGATTTTCCGATTACATTTTAATCAATGATAAGGACCTTTTCCGCGGATATTTTTTAAAAGAGCTGTTACATCCAAAAATATATCTGTATTATGATCGCGATTATATCCTGGGCGTGGATTACTGGCGGAAGCATGGCGCCACACTCGAACCTTTGCTGGCAAAGAAATCTGACCTGGTAGTTTCACATTCGGACCATTTAATCAGCCTATTGAAACCCTTTAATCCCAATATTTATAATGTAGGCTCAGGAATTGATATAGATATGTTTGACGCCGCTGAAGAATACGCTGTTCCCGAAGAACTAAGTTCATTGAAAAGTCCCTTAATTGGCTATGTAGGCGCACTTACTTCGGTGAGGCTTGACGTAGAAGCGTTTCTTAAAATTGCAAAAAGCAGGCCTGATTGGACGATGGTTTTAGTGGGCCCCGAAGATGATGTATTTAAGCAAAGTGAATTGCATCAGATGCAAAATGTTATCTTTTGCGGCAGAAAAAATATTCGTGAAATACCCGCCTACATCCAGGCAATGGACGTTTGCCTGAACCTGCAGGTGATCAACGATATTACCATCGGCAATTATCCTTTGAAAATAGATGAATATCTGGCATTAGGCAAGCCGGTTGTCGCAACCAAGACTATCGGGATGAAGCCTTTTATAAATGAAGTGTATATGACAGAAGAAGGAGGGGACTATGCTGGTCTGATAGAACAAGCGCTTCATGAAAATAATGCAGAGAAAATCCGGAGAAGAATTTCGCTGGCAGAAAAGCACAGTTGGAAAAATGTGTTGGAAAATATTTATCAAGCAATAGAAAAAACCATGCTTTTGAAAAATGGATCTTGTAACTAAAATAAAAAGCAATCCGGCTGTTAAGAAGAAAGCGCTTTGGCTGCTTATTCCGAAAGGCGAAGCTCGTCCAAGATGGTGGGTGAAAACGTTTATGAACCCGTTTTATCATAAGCGTGGTAAAAGGTCCATCATCCGTTCTACCGTCAGAAAAGATGTATTGCCTTTTAATCAATTTATCCTCGGAGAGGGCGCCGTCATTGAAGACTTTTCTGTAATAAACAACGGCATGGGCGAGGTGGTTATCGGAAAAAACAGCTTCATCGGGTTAAGCAATGTGATCATAGGCCCGGTGGAGATTGGCAATAACGTGATATTGGCGCAGCATGTGGTAATATCCGGGTTAAATCACGGTTATGAAGATATAAACCTGCCGGTTAAAGACCAGCCTTGTACTTTTCAAAAAATCACTATCGGAGACGATGGGTGGATTGGCGCTAACGTAACGATCACTTCTGGCGTTACTATCGGAAAGCATGTGGTAGTGGCAGGGGGCAGCGTAGTGACCAAATCATTGCCGGATTATTGTGTGGCAGCCGGAAATCCGGCACGCATTATAAAGCAATTCAATTTCAATACACAGCTATGGGAGAAAGTGCAAAAATAGAAACGTACAAGCAATCTGCTGCCATTAGCTTTTTCGCGTATGTAAAAAGCCTGGTCATGCTGCTGCGGGTTGCCCATTGGGCAAAGAATTTATTTCTTTTTATTCCCTTGTTCTTTGCCGGCAAGCTTTTCGATCTGGAAAAGCTCAGCGATACGGCATGGGGATTTGCAGCTTTCAGCCTCGTAGCCAGCGGCATCTATATTTTGAATGATTATAAGGATTTGGAAAAGGACAGGCTTCATCCCGTGAAGCGTCACCGGTCGCTGGCTTCCGGAAAAGTGTCTGTGCCGGTAGCATTTTTCCTCATGTTTGCATGTCTTGTTTCCGGATTAATGCTCGGATGGTTGTGTGGAAGTAAGTTTTTCCTGGTACTGGCTGCTTATTTAATACTAAATGTTTCCTATTCTTTTGGATTAAAAAATATTTCCATCGTGGACATCCTGATCATTGCCGTCGGTTTTGTATTCCGGATAAAGGGGGGGGGTATCCTTTCGCAGGTGGGCATTTCACAATGGCTGATGATCATGGTTTTCCTTTTATCCTTGTTTCTGGCATTGGCGAAAAGAAGAGACGATGTGATGGTGAAGCTGATAACAGACCAGGATACCAGGGTCTCAATGTCCGGGTATAATGTGGACTTTTTAAACGCCAGTATAGCTGTGGTATCCGCGGTCATGATCATGGCCTATGTGATGTACACCATGTCTCCCGAAGTGATCTGGCACATGGGAACTTATCGCTTGTATTATACTACAATTTTTGTACTCGCCGGCTTTATGCGGTACCTGCAATTGATCTATATTCGTAAAGACACCCGCTCTCCTGCAAGGGTTTTATATAAAGATCACTTCATTCAGATATGTATTGTTTTGTGGATAGTGAGCTTTTACTTACTCATTTATTTAAAGTATATTCAATTTCAGAAGAGTTAAATACAATAAAAAGGTTAAGGGTATTTTTACTTGTTATATTTTATTTATCAATCATCATAATTTATGAAAAAGAAACCCATTATTTTAAGAGATAACCATATCACGTGGTTGGAATGCATTTTAATTGCGGCATTCTCGCTCTTCCCGGTTTTTCTTCATTTCCCATTCCATCTAAATTCATACTTATCTTGGGATGGAGCTTACCGATTGTATCTTGGGCAGGTTCCATATCGTGATTTTGGGCTTCCCATGGGCTTTGGGTATTGGATTATTCCTGCAATATTTTTTAAAATCTTCGGGCCTTATATGATCACCCTTGTGAAGGCGCAGGCTTTTGTCAACATTCTTTCTGCATTCGCTTTTCGTTCAATATTAAAGAGCGTTGATGTTAAATCTCCTATAAGACTATTGTGCATTTTTTTATTTCTGATCTCTTTCTCATTCATCAATTTCTGGCCTTGGTATAATCAAACCGTAATTGTATTTGAGCTAATTGGATTAGCATTTTTATTTAAATATATTGTAAAAGGTAAGCAGAAATTTGGGTTGGTGTATCTGCTTTTTGCGGCTTTTTTCACTTTTCTGTCTTTCTTTACCAAGCAGGATGCTGGAGCGTTTGCTTTTCTGATAGCGCTCTCACTAATAATATGCCATGCAATTTATGAGAGAAAGATAACTCCTGTTGTATGGTTCTTGGTTTTTTACCTACTTATTGCATTATGCATCGTAGCGCCATTTATCCCTTATCATATCGGCTATTGGTTTAACTATGGGCAACCTCCCCATTACGACCGCATTTCATTTTATGATATTTTCGATATCTTTCTTGGGCAATCAGGATGGATTAAGTTTTACCTTTTAGCAATTGTGTTGATTTTGATACTTAAACTTCGACATTTTAAGAAAATCATTCAAAATAAAAACTTCGTAATCTTTTCCCTCTTGGTTCTGGGTATCCTTGGGGAGGCTTCTGTATTTCAGGTTACAAGTTATATGCCAGATGATAACAATATCTTTTTTCACAGCTTTGCAATCGCCTATATTTTTTCTTTTTCGGGTTTGACTGAATATATTGACTTCAGGAAATGGGTCCCACTTTGTCTTACAGGAATATTCATTTTGCTTTGGTGGTCTCCGAGACCCTGGGTGTATGGCAATATGATACTTAAGCGATTTTATCCACACATGGGGCAAGTGGATACCAATGAAGTTTCTATCCGTACGTATGTACGCCAGGAGCCAGGAACGGATTGGTTTACCGCGCAATATCCTGATCGTTCGAAATGGAAACGAACACCATGGAAACCATTCGAAAAAATATCCATGCCCCAGCCCACCATTAATGGGATAAAAGAGTTGTTAGAGATGCCCATAGTTAAAGACAGCGGGAATAATCTTAGGGTGCTCAATATGAGCGAATTAACCCCTTTGGCGGAAATTATTGGATATACTCCGGAAACAGGTCCCGATATACCCCTGTGGTACCATAAAAATGTGGGTATGTATGAAAGACAGATTAGAGAATATGAAACAAAAATTAAAAATAACTATTATGATCTGGTACTCTTTGAATATATCCCAATGTTGAATAACTTCTATCCTTTTGAAATACGTGACACGCTGAAAAGATATTATCATCAGGTAGAATCCTTTCCTGGCCCAAGGAGCATTGGTTATAGTGTTATTGAAGTGTATTTGAAAGGGCCGAATCCATGAAGAAGAAAATAGCTAACTGGGGAAATTACCCTGCAATCGAATCGGAAGAATATTCCTTTTCTTCTGTCAGAGCCTTGCAGGAGGCTGTGCCTCGTGATCATGCGACATGTATTGCACGGGGCAACGGCCGTTGTTATGGAGATGCTTCTTTGGGAGAAAAAACGATTTCCTGCCTTTCTTTTGATCATGTCATTTCTTTTAATGTGAAAGAGGGAATATTTGAGTGTGAATCGGGCGTAACGCTTGATCAGGTGCTTAATATTGCTGTACCCAAAGGATGGTTTTTACCGGTGACGCCAGGCACTAAATATATCACGGTCGGCGGGGCGGTAGCGTCAGATATTCATGGCAAAAATCATCATACGGATGGCTCTTTTTGCGACCATGTGTTAGAAATAACGTTGATGCTGGCTACCGGAGAAATTATAACCTGCTCACCCGTACTGAATGAAGCGCTTTTTGAAATAACCCGTGGCGGCATGGGCCTGACCGGCATTATCATCAGTGTTAAATTCAATCTTAAAAAAATATCCTCTTCCTTCATCCGGGAAAAACAGGTAAAAGCGGCCAACCTGCATGAATTGCTGGAGTTGTTCAATGAGTATAAGAAATATACCTACACGGTATCCTGGATAGATTGCCTCAAAGGTGGGAATGATTTTGGAAGAGGTGTCATGATAGCTGGTGAACATGCGTCTGAAGAAGAACTTAGCCCCAAGCAGAAGAAACATCCACTCAGCCCTGCTTCCGATACCCTGTTTACTTTCCCTTTTAACCTTCCCTCTTTTGTCTTAAACCAATATTCGGTAAAGGCATTTAACTTTTTATATTATCAAAAGAATATTAAAAAGGAGGTCAGTAATGTAATCCCTTATGATCCTTTTTTTTATCCGCTGGATAAGATACTGCAATGGAATAAAGGATATGGGAAAAATGGATTCCTTCAATATCAATTTGTGCTACCCATGGAAAGCAGCGAAAAGGGGATGAAAGAAATATTATATCGCATTCGTCAGCAAGGCATGGGATCTTTCCTGGCAGTCTTCAAAGTTTTCGGCAAGCAAAATAACCTGATCAGCTTTCCAATGGAAGGCTCCACGCTGGCCCTGGATTTTCCGGTCAAAAAAGATTTATTTCCTTTTTTGGATGAATTGGATAAAGTCGTGTTGGATTACGGCGGAAGATTATATCTTACCAAAGATGCACGGATGAAACCGGAAATATTCTGGAAAAGCTATCCCGGAGCACAGCAGTTCCAGGAGCTGATAAAAAAGTATAATCCGGATTATAAGTTCCGGTCATTGCAATCAGACCGGTTAAGAATAACTACCTGAAAAGGAAGTTTATTCAAAGTTGAATATTGAGAATTGTACGTTGAAAATTGAGCGTTGCCCGAAGGGCTCCTTTGGAGAAAATTGAATATTGAGCGTTGAAAATTGAATATTGCGTGTTTTCAATTGTTCAATAATCAATACTCAACTTTCAATATTCAAGTAGAAACGAAAACGAAGAATGAAACGCTATCAAAAATTGAGCGTTGCCCGAAGGGCTCCTTTGGAGAAAATTGAATATTGAGTGTTTTTAATTGTTCAATAATCAATACTCAACTTTCAATATTCAAGTAGAAACGAAAATAAAGAATGAAATGCTATCAAAAATTGAGCGTTGAGCATTCAATGCCGTTTAGCTGACCTATTCTGGAATGTTGGCGGGGATGCCAACATCAGCATTTGCTTCGGTTGTGCGTCCCCGCCAACCGCTTAACTAAACGACATTGATTGAACA
>SCQV01000276.1 GCA_004299085.1 Chitinophagaceae bacterium
ATATTTGCAATATATACGCATATTTTTATATTTTGAAGTTCGCAGTTTATTCTTTTGGCAATGAACGGAATTTTGACGTTTAGGGGTTACAACTTTTCTTCCGCTTTCATAATATACGGAAGTACCTCTTCCACTTTCACCGGGCTTTTCTTATCGCCCAAATCAATTACCACCGCATATCCGATACCATTACCCGCTTGTCTCACCGCATCATCTAACTTTTGCTGATCGCTTTCTAATCTTTGTCCTGTTGCCGGAGACCATACTTCATGGGCACAAAGGCAACCTTGCGAAGGAGTTTGTGGAAAATAAATTTGTCCTTTGTAATAATCCTGATCAATGGTAGTGCCGTGTGCTATAATGGCTGTTCTGCCACATTCCCCTGCATAATAGGATTGAAATATTGGCGCATATTGACGCCAGGATGCAGGAAGTAAATTTTTATAGGATGCGATATCCCAACTTGTATCTCCGGGTGCGGGACTTATTAAGAAGCTATCCACGGGAATTTCATAAGGCATGGATAATTGAATATTGGGTGTTGGGCCAATAAACCGGCTGGAGGAAATGCCAAAACCTGACATCCGGAAAATACCTTGAGGCGTATTTCCGTTGGTCAGATAAAAAGGTAAATTGGTAATAGATCGCGCCAACTGGGACACCGCAAATATTTTTCCTGAAGAATCCCTTACAAAATGACCATCAGGTTTTCTTACAATCACTAATCCGGGATAATCCCTCTCTTGCCGCTGAAAACTATAAATGACGGTTAACCCAGGTGCGAATTGCTCACTAAAAATATCGGTAAGTGATGGAAGCGGCGGATATGTCTCTTCCTCAAGCCTTTGTTTCAACATCATTAAAACCGGGTTATCCTGCATAGTATCAAACTTCCGTTTCATCAAGGCAGTTATATTAGCTTTTTCTTCAGGATGCTTACCCCCCCTCCATAAATATTCTGCGCATATCGCGAAGACTTTAGGGCTGTCTGTATATTTCATTAATCGTCTGACCTGCGGACGAAAAGCATCGGGCCAATTAGTGTAAGACACTTCCACCAATCCTCTTTGAAATTCTGAGGTGCAACTATCTGCTTTTGTAAAAGCATAAGCCAGCCGTTCATGCACATAAGGTGTCTTATACAAAATCAACTCCATCGGCCAGAAAGCGCTCTGGAAATCATACTGATTATTCGTATCCGGCAAGGATTCTTTTATATTGTTTAAGATGCTCCACTTGATGAGTGCAGGATTAAACTGATTGCGAAAAGCTTCGGTGGTAAACTGTGAATACACTGGTCCGTCCTGTGCATGACAGAAAGGAGAAAGAAAAGTGAGGAATATTATTAAAAAGGCAAATATTGCTTTCATAATTTTGAATACCAATCAAGAATTAAATAACACATAACAAAAATCAAATAATAAACAAGAAATAATCAATCAATATCGTCTTATTAAGAAGCACGTTATATAATGGCCATGGTTCGACAGGCTCACCATGACTATTAGTGCGTCACCCTGAGCTTGTCGAAGGGTAGCTAAATACCGTGACTAAACAAAATTGCATTGCCAATTCCCAACTAAAAATATACCGTTTTATACGGATAACGTACCTTATACTGTTCACGCACTTTTTCAATCAAAGTATCTCTCAATTGCTCAATATGATCGCCATTCAACGCTGATATAAAAATCGCATGATGATGGGTTCTGTGCTTCCATTCTGTGAACATTTGTTCCAATAAATCTTGCTTTACATTCTCACTGAGCCATTCATCAAAAGTCTGTTTTTCATACTCATCCATTTTATTGAATACCAGCAACGTGGGTTTCTCTCCTGCCCCTATTTCCTGCAAGGTTCTGCTCACTACCTCTATTTGTTCTTCATGCTGGGGATGAGCAATGTCCACCACATGCAATAAAATATCACTTTCGCGTACTTCATCAAGTGTTGATTTAAAGCTTTCCACCAACTGATGCGGCAGCTTTCGGATAAACCCGACCGTATCGCTTAAAAGAAAAGGGGTATTTCCATAAACTACTTTTCTCGTGGTAGTATCTAATGTCGCGAACAACTTATTTTCTGCAAAAACATCCGTTTTGGATAAGATCCGCATCAGGGTGGATTTCCCCACATTGGTATAACCTACTAAAGCCACTCTTATCAGTTCGCCTCTCGTTTTTCGTTGGGTGGTGGCTTGCTTGTCAATATCTTCCAGGCGTTTTCTCAGTAATGAAATCTTCGTATTCACTATCCGCCGGTCGGTTTCAATTTCCGTTTCACCGGGGCCTCTTAAACCAATACCGCCTTTTTGACGCTCCAGGTGCGTCCACAGTCCTTTTAAGCGCGGCAATAAATGCTGATATTGTGCAAGCTCCACCTGGGTCTTAGCCTGGGCAGTTTGTGCGCGCCGGGCAAAAATATCCAATATCAAATCGCTGCGGTCTATAGTTTTTATACCAATTTCTTTTTCAATATTGACCAGTTGCGAAGCAGATAAGTCGTCATCAAAAATGATGACAGAGATATCTTTCCCCATCACGTAACTTTTTATCTCCTCTAATTTCCCTTTGCCGATGAAAGTCCGTGTATCCGGATGTGGCAATTTCTGAATAAATTGTTTCACCGTATGGGCGCCGGCTGTTAAAGCAAGAAATTTTAATTCATCCAGATATTCCTTCACCTGCCTTTCGGTTTGTTCCGGCGTTGCTAACCCGACAAGGATAGCCCGCTCTTCATCATTCGTAATCTGTTTTTTCTCTATCAAATCGTAAATTTTTATACCGCAAAAGTACGATTAAACTACTGACAGGTAAATTATCTTAACTTTAGCCCTTTTAATCCGGGTAAACTTTAAACTTAATCATGAAACGAATACTCCTTTTCAGCATATTTTCTTTATTGGTTATATCCTCTCTTCAGGCGCAAGATAAAATGACTGCCAATCTTCTGTGGAAATTAGGGCGTGTAAGTGCGGAAACGGTTACTCCAACGGGAGAAGTAATTTACGGAGTTACACGTTATAGCATCAGTAAAAACGCAGGTGAACAAAATCTGTATGCGATTCCGTTAACCGGCGGTGAAGCTGCACAAATTACAAATACGCCCGGAAATGAAAGCGGGGTGCAGGTTCTGTCCAATGGGAAATTGGGATATACGCATGACGGACAATGGTGGGTTATGAATGCGGACGGTAGCCGAGGTCATCAATTCACATACGCCGATGAACCGATGGACAATATCCGCATTTCACCAGATGGCCATTATATTTTATTTTCAAGAGAAGTAAAGGTGAAAAAAGTTTTGGGTAAAGATATTTATCCTGATTTGTCTAAGTCGAATGTACAGATTTATACTAATCTCATGTACCGCCATTGGAGCCATTGGTTTGACGGTAATTGCCAGCATGTCTTTTACGCGACCTTAGACAGCACAGGACGAGTGGGTGTACCGGTGGATATTATGAAAGGCGAGCCTTATGATTGTCCCCAACAACCTTTTGGCGGGCCGGAAGATTTTATCTGGGGGCCGGACGGGCATAGCATTCTCTATGTATGCAAAAAGGAATTTGGGAAAGCCTATGCCCTGAGCACCAACACTGATATCTATCAATATGATCTGAATACAGGGGAAACTACAAACCTTACGAAAGGTATGATGGGCTACGATACGCAGCCTGCCTTTAGCCCGGATGGGAAAAAATTAGCCTGGACAAGCATGAAAACGGATGGTTATGAATCGGATAAAAACGACCTGGTAGTGATGAACATGGATCGTCATTATAAACTAAATTTGACTCCAGCATGGGATGGGACGGTTAATGATTTCAGGTGGAGCAAAGATGGAAAGACCATTTATTTTACGGCGCCGGTAAAAGGCACGATTCAATTGTTTGAAGTAAAAGTACCTGATAATTTAATGGTAAGAATGATTCCGGTTGTCCGTCAGATTACTCACGGCATGTTTGATATTGATGATATTGTCGGGCAAAAAGGAGATACGCTTGTACTCAGCCGCCAGGACATGAATCATGCTACGGAACTGTTTACTTATATTACAGGAACAAATGACATGCAACAACTGACGGATGTCAATAAAGATATATACGGGCATATAAAAATGGGTAAGATTGAAAGCAGATGGGTAAAAACAACTGATAATAAGAAAGAATTAGTTTGGGTGATTTATCCGCCCGATTTTGATTCCACTCAAAAATATCCAACGCTTCTTTATTGCCAGGGTGGCCCACAATCCGAAGTGTCTCAATTTTATTCTTTCCGTTGGAACTTTCAACTGATGGCAGCGCATGGTTATATCATTGTGGCGCCGAACAGGAGAGGGCTACCGGGCTTTGGTGTAAAATGGAACGAAGCTATTAGTAAAGACTGGGGCGGACAACCAATGAAAGATTACTTTTCTGCCATTGATTCTATTGCCAAACTGCCTTTTGTGGATAAAAACAGGTTAGGCTGTGTGGGCGCCAGCTATGGCGGGTATTCTGTTTATATGCTGGCGGGCATTCATCACAACCGTTTTAAAACATTTATTGCACATGATGGTTTATTCGATATGAAAAGCTGGTACGGCACTACCGATGAAATGTGGTTTGCCAACCGGGAATTTGGCGGGCCTTATTGGGATAAAAATAATAAGGCAGCACAACTTGCCTATACGAAATTTAATCCCAGCGATTATGTGGCTAAATGGAACACGCCTATTCTAATTATTCAAGGTGGGATAGATTATCGCGTTCCGGTGGAACAAGGATTGGAAGCTTTCAAAGCAGCACAAATGCGTGGAATAAAAAGTAAGCTTTTATACTTTCCGGAGGAAGACCACTGGGTATTAAAACCACAAGATGCGTTGGTATGGCAGCATGAATTTTTTAGTTGGTTGAAGGAGACGTTGTAACGTTCCGGCCTGCCTTGCCTCAGGCTATGGGTTACAATGTTCCATATTTCATGTTCAATGTTCCATGTTCCAAGTTTCAAGCCTGCCTCGCCTCAGGCGATGGTTCCATGTTTATTAGTACTAAACAATCCTGAAACAACTCTGAAACAATCCTGAAATAATCCTGAAACAATTCTGAAACGACCCTGATACGTCTTTGGGTCTTTCTTTAGGATAATTTTCCCCCATCACTAAAAAAGACTTTGATAATTCAAAAAGGCTTTCTACTTTTATCTCACGGTAACGAGCCTATTACTCCTATTCAATCGCCAAAATGAAATCGTTAGTTCTAAAGGTAGTTGCTTCCTCATCCGATTTACCGGCCGTTCTTGAATATAATATTGGCTTCAAATCAACG
>SCQV01000277.1 GCA_004299085.1 Chitinophagaceae bacterium
TACCATGAACTACATCATTCGTGACTGCCGGGAAACAGATTTACCGGATGTGATTACCCTTTGTGCCCATCATGCAGAATTTGAAAAGGCCACCTATGATCCGGAAGGAAAAGCAGATCAACTAAAAGAAGCATTATTCGGTACAAATCCAGTCTTACATGGCTGGATAGTGGAAGTAGAAAACAAAGTAGCCGGATACGCCACCTTTACCTTTAATTATTCCACCTGGAATGCCGGTTATTTCCTTTATATGGACTGCCTGTACCTGGAGCCGGAAGTGAGGAGTTCGGGTATTGGAGCCGAAATAATGAAAAGGCTTAAAAAAATAGCCAAAGAAAAAAATTGTGTCAACATTCAATGGCAAACCCCGGTATTTAACGAACGGGCTATTAAATTTTATAAAAGGGAAGGAGGAGTGGGAAAGGAGAAAGTAAGGTTTTTTATTGAACAAAGAGGATTTTTAATATAATGAAATGATTATCAATCACTTATTTTTATTTTGTGTTCTTTTGAATGAAGTCCGTTTCAACACAATCTCCCGGAAATGGCAGGATATAGACACTTCATGGATACGCCGTAGATGAAGTATGGGTAAAGCATGGATAAAGTATGGTTAAAGCGCACTCGATGTATGAATAAGTAAAGAAGATCAGGCGGACCAGGGAATGGGAAAGCAAAGTAAAAACTGGTATTGATAAGAATTCAACTTCCGTCCATGCTCACAAATGCAGGAAGACAAGGGAAGGATATGGCCGGGTGCGGATAAAGACAGTGAACGGTAAAATACCAGTCAGTCATAGTCTGGAAAAATCCAGATTGCCTGTAAACTGGAATGGGAAAAACGAAAAACAAGACAGGGCATTATTAGGATGTAAATATCGAACTCACGTTCAAGTAGCCATATCAAGGCAGGATACTCCCTATCTTCTCCCTACCTTCGCCCTATATAAAGCGCACATAGTGGCTATTGAGTGCCATATAACCTGTTCCATTTAGCATTTCCGAGACGTACCCAATCGCTACATAGAAAAGGGACAGGCCCTTACTTCTTACACCCAAAATCCATTACCACGATCATTCTTCCTCCTGGCGGTGTTTCGCTTACAATGCCAATATGTGTATATACCGGGCTCATCAGGTTTTTACGATGCCCGAAGGAAGGAACACCCTCATCAATCAGTAAATCCAATACAACATCCAGTGCTTTGGGGTGGTCTGCAGCATAAAGATTTTCTGCCAGACAATGCAACCCGGCGCGGTTCATCCGTTCCGCGAAACCAATATTCCCCTGTTCATGCGTGAGCATCCGGCCTTTATATTGCGCCAGATAATTTAATTGCAAATGGGCGGTTTTCCTTAAGGTGGCATTAGGTGCAAACAATGGCAATGCAGGAGAATGAAGCATGTCTTTCTTCAGGCTGCGTGTATATCTTGCCGTGAAACGGGCGCTTTTTTCTCTGATGTATTCTTCTACATACTTTTGATAAAATGCTTTCGGATCCGACCGCATTTCATTGATATAATCCAGGATGGCTCTGTCGAACCGATTGTTTTCATCTTCATCGTTATAGCGGGAATCATAAGCAATGGCATTCATATTTTCCACCGGCTGATAGGCAACCAATTCGCCTTGCGCCATTTCAATTCCGGTTATAGTCTGACTTTTTGAATGACGCGGAAAAGCAATACCCGATAATATAAAAATCAATAGGGCGGAACTCCATTTTTCTTTATGGATGATTGAAATATGTTTTGAGGTTTTCATCTTCTTTTTTTCGCATTAGTTTTTTATCATCCGGGAGTTTATCCTTGTAGCCGCACAGATGCAGTGCGCCATGAAAAATAACCCGGTGCAATTCATTATCAAAGCTTGCGCCAAACTTCTCGGCATTTTCCATCACTCTCTCTGCACTGATATATATTTCTCCCGAAATATTTTTGGGAGATGCAGAAAAATCAAACGTCAGGATGTCCGTAAAAGTGTTATGATGCAAAAATTCCTGATTGATTTTTAACAAATATTTATCGGTGCAAAAAATGTATTCGAGATGTTCTAACTGAAAGCCTTCTTTTATAAATAAGGCATCTAAATATCTTTTCAGGGCAGTCCTGTTTTTCAATGCAAAATGGATGTCATGAAAGTGAAAGATAACCGGCATGGTGAAATTTGGAAATGCAAAAGTAATAAATTGCCCGTTTTGCTTCCCAAGAAAATGTATTTAACAGGATTTATTGATCGCTTAGCCCCGAATAATGTTACCTTTGTGTTGTGTTTATTAAAAAAAGCGCTATGGCATCCGATAACACAAACAAAATTCGCTTATCCGAGCTTCCGGTGGGGCATAAAGCCATCATCCGGGAATTTGAACAATCCTCCACGACTGCCTTAGACAGAGAAGATATCCACCTCAAACTGATGGAAATGGGCTGTGTACCGGGCGAAACGGTGACCATCGTTAAAATAGCGCCCTTAGGTGACCCGATTTCCATTGCGGTGGCCGGATATAACCTCAGTCTCCGGAGAAGTGAAGCCCATTTTATCTGGGTAGAGGAAGTAATGGAAAAAATCAGGGTCTCCTATTAATAAAACATCCCCGGGAATAGGTATTAGAAAAATAAGATTTATGAGGTAACAAGGCTGTCTTTCAACCACTCATGCCAGCCAGAATGGACAGACAGGCGCCAGTAAATGCCATTCATGCATCTGTGTGAAGCATCATTTGTGCATCTGTGTCCGGGGTTTTTAACCATGAATGCACGAATTTAAAGACACGAATGCACTAATAAATGCCATTCGTGCATCCGTGTGAAGCATCATTTGTGCATCTGTGTCCGGGGTTTTTAACCACAAATGCACGAATTTAAAGACACGAATACACTAATAAATGCCATTCGTGCATCCGTGTGAAGCATCATTGGTGCATTCGTGTTGGGTTTTTAACCACTAATGCGTGAATTTAAAGACACGAATGCACTAATAAAGGTCATTCGTGCATCCGTGTGAAGCATCATTCGAGCATTCGTGTTGGGTTTTTTAACCACAAATGCCCGCCCGAACAGACAGGCAGGTATTCCGGTTTTCCGTTGGCCCTATTCGAAATCGTTCTCTTTTAATCCACTGTTTATTTTGACTTCCTGCACTGTAAAATCTATTTTTTGCGGGCCGTTTTGTGTTGAAATACTGAACGGAAAAGTAACCCCATCCACTGGTTTATAATCGCTCAAATCTGTCGTGTTGCTTACTTCGCCTTGCGGGGTTTTTTCTGTGGAAACAGACCGTACTTCATATCCTGTTTTGGTATCGAAATAATAAGTGGTCGTTTTGCCGGCATCATTCGTTACTGCCACTGAATAAGCATCACTTCCATTGACCGGTTCTATGCCTTTTAATTTCAGTGTGTATTTTCCATGGAGAAAATTCATTTCCTGAAAAGGATTTGCCTGATCTTTCATTTCCGTCTTTTTCTCAGAAGTCAATGGAATAGACTGCCCCATCTGCTCCATATTGACAGAATCTCCGTTTACCAATATTTTCACAATGGTCAAATTTTGGGATTGCAGCATGAGGGTCATTTTGTATTTATCGGGCATCAAATATGATTGTTGCAAAACGATCTCCTGTCCCATAGCAGAAGCCGTAGCTTTTAAAGAAAGATCCTTAACTGTTTTTAATTTTTCTTCGCCGCCAATAGCCTTCAGATAGTTTTGGATAATGCTTCCGGCAGTAACTCCGGCAGGTATCTCTTTATTTTCAGGCGCTGCTACCGGATTTCCATAGATATCCACATATTGCACTTCACCGAACTGTGGAAGCTGCTTTGCGAAGTCTTTAGAATTTCCTACCAGCACAATGTTAGCCTGTCCGGGTGTGATGTATTTCTGCGCGGCGCGTTCTATATCATCCGGAGTAACGGCAGCAATGCTTTTCAGATAATTTTTATAATAATCTGCAGGCATATTATAACGGGCAATGTTCAAAGCGAACTGAGCAATACGGGCAGGCCTTTCCAGAGAAAGCGCAAAATTTCCCGACAGTTGGTTTTTGGCGCTGTCTAATTTTTTCTCATCCACTTTTTCATTGCGGATAAGATTCAGTTCATACATAAAACGCATGAGCGAACTATCGGTTACGGCTGTCCGTACGGCTGCAGAAGCGGAAAAGCTCCCTATAATCGGATCGTTGCTGACACTGGAATAAGCGCCGTAAGTATAGCCATGCTTTTCACGCAGGTCCTGAAAAAGCCGTCCGGACATCCCCCCTCCCAAAATCTGGTTCATTACACTGACGGGAAAGTTATCCATGTCGCCAGGAGATAATACAATAGGCGCCGTAATGTTAATATTGGTCTGAACGGCGGACGGCCTGTCCACTACGGTAATCAGCACCTTTGCAGGCTTTTGGGGAATGTTGTAAGCATGAGCCGGCACATCGCCTTCCTTCCAATTGCTTAAATATTTAGTTACGAGTTCTTTGGCATGCGCTTCCGTAATATCGCCTACAAAAGCCATGTACGCCACATTGGGTTTCCAATAATCATGATGATAGCTTTTCAGGTCGTCCGTGGCAATATTATTAACGGTTGCCTCTGTTTCTACTTCACCATAAGGAAAGTTTTTTCCATAATTTACCACGCTGGTTACATTGCTGGAAATAGAACCGGGATCATCCTGGGCCGCTTTTAAAGAAGACAACGCCTGCTTTTTAACTTTTACCAATTCGGAGTCCGCAAATGACGGGTTCAGCATGACGTCTGAGAAAATAGCGAAGAGCTTATCAAAATTATCGGTAAGCCCCGAAGCGGAAGCCCCATCACTCGAGGTGCTCACATTTCCACCCAGAAAATCTATTTCTTCGTCTAATGCGGCCTTTGATTTAGTGGTCGTTCCTCTGCGCATCATATCCCCCATCATGGAGACATAACTGGCTTTATTTCCTTCCTGTACAGGGTCCAGTTTGAGTATGAGCGATGCCGTTACCTTGGGTACCGAGTGATTGGAAACAACGAATACACGAATGCCGTTGGTCATTGTGAAAGAAGCAGGTGTCCCGATGTTAATCTCGGGAGCCGGACCGGGTTTCGGCGCTTTAGCACGATTGATCTGTGCCTGGGAAAAACCGGCGAAACAGAGTACTATAATTATAGTGCAAAATATCTTTTTCATGTTAAGAGTTTTTATGGTGTGAACAAGCTTATCCCTTTTTATCTTCTGTGGATTTTGGCAAATAATAGAGGATAATGCGGTTATCATTGTAAAGATACTTATTGGCCACCTTCTGTACGTCTTCAGGCGTAACCTTTTTAAACCGTTCTAATTCAGTATTGATAAGGTCGGCGTTGCCGAAATACACCTCATAATTAGCGAGGCTTTCTGCAATACCCAGTTGAGTGGAGGCGCGCCCAACGTACGCCGTTTCTATCTGATTCATAACCTTTTGAAATTCATGCCCGCCAACAAGGGTTGTTTTTATGCCGGTAATTTCTTCATCCATGGCTTGTTGCAGTTGGTCCGGCGAGACACCTGAGTTAACAATTCCATAGTTTAAATAAGCACCCACTCCTTCCTGTGACATCGGAAAGGAGCCTATTCCCAACGCAAGTTGTTTTTGATCCACTAAGCTTTTCTGCATCCTGGAAGAAGATCCGCTGCTTAAAACATTGGATAATACCCGGAAAGCATAATAATCCGGGGTTCCCTGAACGGGCCCGCGATAAGCCTCAATAACAGCAGGTAATTGAATGTTATCAAATACCGTATCTATTCGATCTGCAGCAGCGCCAAGCGGTTGCAAATGGATATCCGGACGGGGAACCGCGTTTTTTGCTCCCGGAATAGGCCCGAAATAGGCGGCGATTAATTTTTTAGTGCTGTCTATATTGATATCACCGGCGATGGATAACACGGCATTATTAGGAACATAATAGGTTTTATAAAAGGTGATGAAGTCAGAAAGCTTTGCTTTGTTCAAATCTTCCATTGTGCCAATGGGTGTCCAGGCATAAGGCGTTCCACCGAAAAGATTTTTACAAACTTCTTCAAAAATAGATCCGTAGGGCTGGTTATCTATCCGCATTCTTTTTTCCTCTTTCACTACTTCCCGCTGTGTGTTTACGCCTACCGGCTCTATTTTGGCGTGCATCATTCTTTCTGATTCGAGCCAAAGCCCTAATTTCAGTTGATTGGAAGGCAGGTTTTCGTAGTAGAAGGTCCGATCCTGTGAAGTGTTGGCGTTCAACTGGCCACCGGCATTGCTCACATACTTCATAAAATCGCCACGACCGATATTTTGAGAGCCTTCAAACATCAGATGCTCAAAAAAATGGGCAAAACCGCTTTGGCCCGGCTTTTCATTTTTAGAACCTACGTGATAAAGCACGGTGACAGCCACCACAGGAACCGTATTATCCTGATGCAAAATCACTTTTAACCCGTTGGGAAGCGTGTATTTGATAAACTTAATCTTCCGCTGCTGACCGGTAGCGCTTAACGCCATAAATGCTAACAACGCCAGCAGAACACTGAACTTACGCATAGAAATTGTTTTGATGTGAATAAGTTGGTTTAATGAATATTGGGTAAAAGTATGATAATAATTAGTTAATTAATCAAAATTATGAGATGTAAAAACTATAACCTCCCCCAAACAACCTTTTCCAGAGATAAAGCTCAGATACCCCATGGCATCTTCATAGATACACCCTGTTAAAAGCGCACTTGCTGCATATAAAAAAAGGAATAGGGATGGCTACCACATGGGAAAAGTCCTCTAAAAGCGGTTAGGTATATTGAATGTATTTTCCTGCCGATAGCAGCCGATAGTTAAGAGATATTTTATTTGAAGATGTCCCAGGAAATGAATATCCAAAAGAAAGGGTTACAACATCCTCAAAAGGAATATACGACTGCAACTAATACATTAGGACTATTTCTGACATTGTTTTCATTCTTTGTAAATAGCGGTTCCATAGCATGATCCAGCCGGACTTCAGGGATAATCGTAAGTGCTTTTATTTTATAATTTCCAGACAAAGTAAAGCTCCATATCGAACCGCCTTCAGGAAACTGTTCTTTGTCTGTAAAGACTTTCAGATTGTCCGGGTCATTGAAATATTCGGTACGTAAGGTCAGCCCGAAGGCGGAACTAATGTCCGTATTCAAGTATAACGCGCTTCCCCACCAGCTTGTCCCGGGAGCATTGCCACTATAATGACAAAATGAGCCATCGTAAGCTATATTGAAATGTTTACTGAATTGATAAGTCAGTACAAGGTCCACCTGGTCATCGCGTACACCTTCTGTATCAACACCACCCAGATAATTCAGGTAAGAAGTAAACGGGCTTTCTTTCGGAGTGAATCCCCATTGTGCACCTATATATTTTTTGCTGTTTAATGGGGCATATTTGAAATCGGAAGGATTAAAAATCCCTATCATAAAAGTGCTGGACCCCGCGGTGGCTTGCGCCTTGACGCCTGTATGAAAGAACGGGCCATAAGTAAATAAATAAGACATGCTGAAATTGCGGTTCAGATTGGTTTCTTCCGATTCATAACCAATATAGGTGGCGAAGCTGCCGGCCGTTAGCGTTAGCCACTTTATGGGCGTGTAGGAAATAAACAATTGTTGTATGGCCGACGAGATTCCTTTGTCATTATAGGAAAATTCTTCCGCTCTTTTTCCGACTCCTATTTCGCCCGTAAAACTAACTTTGCCGATAGCGTGCTGCAATTTTACCGATAGCATATCCAGCTCAAAGGAATTTTGAGAGTTGGTAAAGCTTGTCTTGTTATCAGTAGCATTTTTGTTAAAGTTGTATTTATAATAAATACTTCCATAGCCGGTAATCCAGGGGGCAGGAACATTCAGGCTATCCTGCCCATAAGCATTACCGATGCAGTAGAGAGAACAAATAATGAGGAGCGATACGTTCTTTTTCATACCGGATTATTTCTATACGTATTCGAAAGTACGCGGCTCCACAGTGAGAAAGGTTTCTTCCCTTGGTTGATACTCTTCACCATGCTGACTCAGGTCTAATCCTATTTCTTCTTCATCTTCACTTACACGTATGGGATAAATCAAGTTTACAATTTTGAAAATAACCATTCCCATGATGAAGCTGTAGGCAACCACAAGCAGCATTCCTAATAACTGATGAAAAAATAAGGTGAAATTTCCATAAGCCCATCCATCAGATCCGCCGATGTTAATGGCTTTTGAGGCGAAAATCCCGGTTAATAATATGCCGGTGATACCGCCAATACCATGACAGGGGAACACATCCAGTGTGTCATCAATGGGAGATTTGCTTTTCCAATAAACAGCCAGGTTAGAAATAATAGCTGCAATAAAACCGATAAACAAGCTTTGAGGAATGCCCACATAACCGGCTGCAGGCGTAATGGCAACCAAACCCACTACCACACCTACGCAAAATCCAAGAGCAGAGGGTTTTCTTCCGCGAAGGCTGTCGAAAAACAGCCAGCTCAATCCTGCGGCGGCAGCGGCAGTATTGGTATTCGCAAAAGCTACCACGGCTAATCCGCTGGCCGCCATGGCGGAACCCGCGTTGAAACCGAACCAGCCAAACCACAATAAGCCTGTTCCCAACAGTACAAAAGGAATATTTGCCGGTTTTATCTCAAGCTTATCCAAATGTGATTTTCTGCGTTTTAAAGCTAAGGCGCCTGCCAGCGCAGCGCAACCGGCTGAAATATGTACGACCGTGCCGCCCGCAAAATCCAGTACTCCGAATTTAAACAGGAAACCATCCGGACTCCATGTCCAGTGGGCGATTGGGCAATAAATCAGGAGGCTGAACAGTACCATGAAAAGCAAATAAGACTTGAATTGAATGCGCTCCGCAACAGCCCCCGCCACTAAAGCCGGAGTGATGATGGCAAATTTCAATTGGAATAAAGCGAATAACAATAATGGAATAGTAGGTGCTAATTTCCAGGGAGCGCCATCCACAACATGTCGGAAGAACAAATAGGTGAATGGATCTCCTATCAATCCGTGAATAGATTTACCAAACGCAAGACTAAATCCCACCACAATCCACAAAACACTGATAACCCCCGTAGCGATAAAGCTTTGCAACATGGTAGAAATGATGTTTTTCCTGTTTACCATTCCTCCGTAGAAGAAGGAAAGCCCTGGTATCATCAGGAATACCAATGCGGTAGCTACAAGCATCCATGCCATATCTGCAGGAACCAATCCCTTTTGATCCGGTAAGGCGTCAGGATGAATGAATATGGCCACAATGGCAATGCCGGCTAACAAAATAAACGGGAAACCGGTCTTAACGATTTCTTTATATCCTGCTTTTTTCATATAATAATAATTTTACTATGAATAAATTATTTCACTGCAAAACTATTATTAATTGATATATTCTAATATATATTGGAAATATTTAGATTATGTTCAAGAAACATAAATATTGATAAAGCTAAAACAGTAATTTAACGAAAATAAAGATATAATTTTTATTATATTAATAAAAATTTAATGTGATAATTCAAAAGAAAAATATTCCAGTAGAGCAAGTAATTACTTTAAAATATGATATATTATTTATTTTAACTATGTTAATTTGATCTTACTGCTTTTAACATCTGCTTATTGAGGAGCACAAAAATGTTCACATGTTTTGGGTAATTTCCAATCAATGCCGTTTAGTTAAGAGAAAAAACTTGAGATGTGTTCGTTTCGACTTCGCTCAACGAACGCATCTTCGGGCACTGAGCGAAGTCGAAGTGCCCCTGCGAATCCTTAACCAAACGACATTGAATTTCCAATAATCCTTTGGCTTCCTGCAATTGCAAAGTTTCGACACTTCCTCCGCCGCTGATGAGCTGAATAGCTTGTTGTAATTCAAGTAACCGCTTTTGATTGATGGCATAGCCTTTAGCCAAATAATCTTTCAAACGTTGGGTGGCCCATTGACGGAACTGGGTACCGCGTTGGGATTTCACACGATAACCAACCGATATGATAACATCAAGATTATAGAATTTCGTTTTAGCCTCCTGGGTCTTTCCTTCTATTGCACCATGCCTGGTGGTTTGTAAGAATTCCTTACATACCACTTCTTTATCCAACTCTTCTTCTTTGAATATATTACCAATATGTTGAGTAATTGCGACACGATTTCGGTCAAACAAATCCGCCATCTGTTTTTGAGTAAGCCACACTGTGTCTTCTTCAAATCGTACCGCTACTTCAGTGTGGTGGTCTTTCGTCTGGTAAATGACCATCTCGCTTTTTTGACCAGCATGGTATGGAATAGCATCTTCTCTGACGGTGGAAGCCCTGCCCTTTTGTAACGTATAATATTTCTCCTTTTTCATTTTCTGAAAGTTAAAGTGAAAAGTCAGATTGCCTTCTTACTTTTCTATTTTTATCACAGAATCGTTTATCGAAATGAATATAATCCCGGCGATCCGCCAGTAAAGCAGCATATTCTATGATTGAATATACACTACTTATTTCATTTCTCTCAGCTTCTGCTGCAACTTAAACATCTTATCCCGCAGCCGGGCGGCTTCTAAGAAATCTAAATCTTTCGCCGCTTTTTCCATTTGTTTCTTAGTATGTTTAATGCCCAATTCTATTTGTGGAATCGTTTCATAAACGACCTCTTCTTCCGCCACTAAAAGTCCCCTTTCATCATGAATAGCATAAGAGGAATTTTCATCATAGCTTTTAATATCAAGGACAGAAGTCTGACCGAATATTTGTTCTTTAGATTTGGAGATCGTTTTAGGGGTGATGTGGTACTCGATATTGAACTTTAACTGTTTTTCCCGGCGGCGGTTTGTTTCATCTATCGTGCGCTGCATGCTTTCCGTAATCGTATCTGCATAAAAAATAACCCGTCCGTTCACATTGCGTGCGGCACGCCCCGCCGTTTGGGTCAGGGAAGTTTCATTTCTTAAAAAACCTTCTTTATCCGCATCTAAAATAGCGACCAAAGAAACCTCCGGCAAGTCCAATCCTTCTCGTAACAGATTCACTCCTACCAGCACATCAATATCTCCCAGCCGCAACTCACGTAATATTGCCACTCTTTCCAGCGTATCCACTTCGCTGTGCAGGTATTTCGATTTAATATTAATGCGATGCAGGTATTTATCTAATTCCTCCGACATGCGCTTTGTTAATGTGGTGACTAAAACGCGGTCGCCTGCTTTTACGCGATTGTCAATTTCATCCAACAAATCATCAATCTGATTTACACTCGGACGAACTTCTATCGGCGGATCCAATAATCCGGTTGGACGTACCACTTGTTCAACGACCACGCCTTCTGTTTTTCCCAATTCATATTTTCCCGGAGTAGCGCTGACAAAAATGACCTGATTCAACATGGTTTCAAATTCCCGGAAATTTAACGGGCGGTTATCCAGAGCAGATGGCAGGCGAAATCCATATTCCACTAAATTCAGCTTTCTGGAACGGTCGCCTCCATACATGCCACTGACCTGCGGAATGGTGACGTGGCTTTCATCTATAACAGTCAGAAAATCTTTGGGAAAATAATCCAACAGACAGAAAGGGCGATCACCCGGATTACGCCGGTCGAAGAAGCGGGAATAATTTTCAATGCCGCTGCAATAGCCTAATTCACGGATCATTTCCAAATCATAATTTACCTTTTCACCTATCCGTTTTGCTTCCTGAATTTTTCCCAAGGAAGTGAAATATTCAACCTGTGCCGATGTCTCGTCCTGAATTTCATAAATAATTTGCTGTAGCATATCCCGAGGCGCCAAATATAAATTAGCTGGGAAAATAGCTGCATTATCCATTGTTTTTATGCGATGCCCGGTTTCCGTATCGAAGCTCTCAATCTCATCAATCTCATCTCCGAAAAAGGAAATCCGATAACCATAATCCAGATAAGGCAGATTAATATCAACCGTATCTCCTTTCACACGGAATTGTCCTCTTTGAAAATCAATGGTGGTACGGCTGTATAGCGAATCAACCAATGCACGGAGAAAAGCATTTCGCGCAATGGTTTGTCCTTTGGCAATTCGGATAATCCCTTTTTCAAATTCTTTCGGATTACCCAAGCCGTAAATGCAGCTTACGCTGGCCACGACAATAATATCTCTTCTTCCGGATAATAAATTGGAGGTTGCCCGTAAACGTAACTTATCTAATTCATCATTAATGGAGAGGTCTTTTTCTATATAAATACCCGAAACGGGCAGATAGGCTTCGGGTTGATAATAATCGTAATAAGACACGAAATATTCTACTGCATTATCAGGAAAAAACTGCCGGAACTCACCATAAAGCTGTGCCACCAGCGTTTTATTATGCGTAATAACCAGTGTGGGTTTTTTTATATTTTGAATGACATTAGCTACGGTGAAAGTTTTTCCCGAACCGGTTACTCCCAGTAACGTTTGATATTGTTCATGCTGATTGATCCCTTCCGTCAACTGGCGGATTGCTTCCGGTTGATCGCCCGCAGGGATATAAGGGGCATCTATTTTGAATGGCATGATACAAAGTTAAGGGATTCGCGTGTAGGCATAATTTCATTTATAAAAACCAAGGATTGCTTACGGGCGCCACCAGTTTTATGATCTCTTGATAAAACGCTGAAGAAGGAATTCCCTCCAACCATAAAAGATAATTTTGTCAAATAAAGTATTAATCGTAATATTGCGATTAACAAATGAAAGAAATGGGATTAACCAAATCAGAGATATTTACCGACCCACAAAATCAAATTGCGCTTTTTGCAAAAGTGTTCGGACATCCTGCAAGAGTTGCTATTTTGGAACATCTGTTCAAAATGAATGCTTGTATTTGCGGCGATCTGGTGGAAGAAATTGGCTTGGCGCAACCAACTATTTCTCAACATTTAAAAGAATTGAAAAATCTGGGGTTGATTAAAGGGAGTGTGGAAGGAACCAGTGTTTGCTATTGTATTCATGCTGAAAATTGGCTGAAAATGAAACATATTATGATGGATTTTTTAAATCAGGATATACCTAAAGCAGACTGTTGCTAAAAAATTTTGAACTATTTTATCGTATAATCGCAATAGACTTATAAAACATGAAAAACGCACAGGAATTAAAAAATATCGTGAAAGAACGATATACAAAAATTGTAACGCAGAGAAAAGCTGAAAATTCATCATCTTGTTGTGGAGCAACCACCTCTTCAGATAAAGTTTATAATATTATGACAGATGATTATTCCGGCGAAAAAGGCTATGTGGAGGAATCAGATTTGGGATTAGGATGCGGACTGCCAACTAAATTTGCCCAAATACGTAAAGGGGATACAATTATTGACTTAGGTTCCGGGGCCGGTAACGATTGTTTTATTGCCCGCCACGAAACAGGCCCGGAAGGCAAAGTTATTGGCATAGATTTTACCTCAGCCATGATTCAAAAGGCCAGGCAAAACGCAGAAAAATTAAATTTTAATAATGTTGAATTCAGAGAAGGAGACATAGACAATATGCCGGTGAATGATGAAATAGCAGATGTAATTGTTAGCAATTGTGTACTGAATTTAGTTCCTGATAAACCTAAAGTCATCCGTGAGATATACCGGGTTCTGAAGCCTGGCGGGCATTTCAGCATTTCAGATATTGTTTTGACCGGCAATTTACCGGAAGCGTTAAAACAAGATGTGGAAATGTATGCCGGGTGCATAGCGGGAGCTATTCAGAAATCTGATTATCTGAATATAATTGCAGAACAGGAATTTATTCATGTTGTAATTCAAAAAGAAAAACCAATTAAGATTCCTGATGATATTCTTGAGAAATTCCTTCCTCCAACCGAAATAAACCACTTCAATCATGGAGGTGCCGGAATTTTCAGTATCACCGTGTATGGTGAAAAGCCCGGAATAAAATCAGGAAAGCCGAAAATAAAATTGGCTGAATTGCAGAATGCTTGTTGTACATCCGGTAGCGGCAGTTGTTAAATCCAATAATAAATGGCATGCCTGTATTCCACAAAATAGAAGGTTTTATTTCAAATGTCAAGATTGAAATCATAAACGATGACAGGAAAGAAATATTAAAACCCCTCGTGGATTTTATTCAACAAAAAGTAAACCGTCAGGATGAAATTCACCTTAATTTCATTTGTACGCACAATTCCCGCAGGAGTCATTTGGCTCAAGTCTGGGCGCAAACACTGGCGTATTATTTTGGAATAGAAAAGGTGTTTTGTTATTCTGGCGGTGTGGAAATTACCGCATTGTATCCGATGATAGCGCAGACGCTTCGAAACGCTGGATTTCAAATCAACAAATTATCTGAAGGACAAAATCCGGTTTACAGCATTAAATATGCTGAAAACGAATATCCTATTATCGGATTTTCTAAAAACTGGAATAATGAATTCAATCCAAAATCAAAATTTGCAGCCATTATGACTTGTTCACAAGCTGATGAAAATTGTCCCTTTATCGCCGGCGCAGAAAAGCGAATGCTTATCATGTTTGAAGACCCTAAAAAATTCGACAATACTTCTCAACAGGCTGAACAATACAATAAAAGCAGCATGCAAATCGCTGCTGAGCTATTTTATGTTTTCTCTAAAATCGAATTAAAACAAAGACCATAAAAAAATTAAGATTTCTCGACGGGGTACCTTACATTATGGATATTTGTAGTAATAGATCTTTTAGTCGCGGAACGACCAATGTGCCTATGGCTATTGGCTTAATTTTAATGATGTACCCGCCATTGGTCAAAGCCAATTATGTTTTGCTGTCCTATGTTTATGTTGGTTGAAAAAGAAAGGTTATCAAAAAATAAAAGCAACTCCTGAAATTCAGAAAGAATATATTTTTCCTAATCACTAACTCGTGATTCAGAAAAAAATTATTTTCCTTTGTAAAAAAATTACATGAAATCATTCGTTTTGCTATTTCTGTTTGGGCTAATCACATCAACGGGTTTTTGTCAGCAAAATAAATATCCTTTACAAATTACACATTTGTCCGGAAATTTCTACGTATATGTTAGTTATGGAATCTATGCCGGTGAACATTATCCGGCAAATGCGATGTACCTGGTTACAAAGAAAGGCGTTATTTTGTTTGATACACCATGGGGGGAACAATATTATCAGCCATTGCTCGACAGTATCCGGGTCCGGCATCATAAAAAAGTGATGATGTGTATTTCCACGCATTTCCATGATGACAGAACAGGCGGTTTGGAATATTACGCAGCCAGGGGAATAAAAACATACGCTACACATCAAACAGATTCTTTGTGCATCATTCATCACAATCACAGGGCACAATTTTTAATACCGGAAGATACCACTTTTCACGTCGGCGGATATACTTTTAAAACCTATTATCCCGGGGCTGGACATACCCTGGATAATATTGTGATCTGGTTTCCGGAGCAAAGGATTTTATACGGCGGCTGCCTCATCAAAAGTGTCCAGGATAAAAATCTGGGTAATCTCGAAGATGCTGATGTGAAAGCTTGGGGAAATTCACTTCGGCGTTTGCAACAGAAGTTTCCCAATCCGGCCATTGTCATCGTTGGCCATCATGACTGGCATGACATAAGTTCCATACAACATACGATAGATATGGCGGATGCTTATAATGAAAGTCACAAATAGGGAAACAGCAGCCTTTTTTAAATTATGTATGAAAATGGGCTACGTTATTTGAAAATTATTCTCTTCACCATCTCAATTTCATCTTCATTAATTGTGTGCCCCATGTTATCATAAAGTTTTTCCGTAACATCAGCGCCCAATTCCCTTAGAACATTAGTTGTAGCATATACTCTTTCAACCGGAACGTGGATATCGGGATTACTGCTGCCGATAAAGATGGGAGTGTGATTAAAATTACCCTTGTAATTCTCCCGATAAATTTTATCACCAATCAATCCGCCGGTAAAAGCAACGACGCCCCCAAATTTTGCAGCATTTCTTGTTACAAATTCGAGCATCAGGCAAGCGCCTTGTGAAAATCCCAGGAAGTAGATATTTTTTTCTGAAATTTTTTGAAGCTTTATATCGTTTACAATTTCTTTCAGCAGCGATAGGGCAGAAGACAACCAGGGTTCATTTTGCAGTGGCGGGGACAGAAATGAATATGGATACCAGGTGTTATTAGTTGCCTGGGGCGCTAATAAAGTACAATCTTCCAACGAAAAATATTGAGCTAATGAAAGAATATCTTCTGCGCTCCCACCACGCCCATGAAGCATAATCAGGACATTACCGGCATCACGAATATTTTTACCGGCGGAGAAAATATTTTTACCATGAACGTTATTTCCATTCATCGTAATTGACATTTACCGGCGTCAAGACTTTTTCTATTTCATTACGGTAAGGCTCATATTGCTTGGGCAATTTTAAGGCTTCTCCTAAATGTGCTTTATCTTCATCAATAGCAAAGCCGGGACCAGACGTGGCAATTTCAAAAAGTACACCACCCAGTTCCCGGAAATAAACAGAAGTGAAGTAATCACGGTCAATTACCGGAGTCGGATTCAACATTCTTTGGACAATCTTTTTACGAATTTCAAGTTGTGATTTTCCGTCCGATGTGGCAAAAGCAATGTGATGTACGGTTCCGCTGCCCGCAAGCCCTCTCAGGCTATCAGGCATACAAAGAATATCAATATAACACCCCGGCAAATCATTGGCTGCGAAACGAAAACGATTCCCCTTTTCGGAAATTAACGTATGATTTAGTTGCTCTGTAAGTAGTCCGGCAGTACGTTCATATCCTTCTTCCCAGATTTCGGCATTGTAAAATCCTTTAATGGCATATTCCCCTGGAACCGGGCCTCCACCGTATCCATTCCGTTCATCTTTATCATTAAAAACGAGCTCTAATCCCAGTCCGTCTTTGTCTTCAAAATATACAACTATTTCTCCTTCAAATCTTTCCTGAGGCTGTTTGAAAGAAATATAATATCTTTTTAAACGTTGCAGCCAGTAATTTTGTGAAGAAACAGGCACCGAGAAAGCAGTGGTATTCAACATGCCTTTGCCGTGTCTGCCGCGTGATAATTTATTATAGGGAAAGAAAGTAAGAATGCTTCCCGGGTTACCCTGTTCATTACCATAATAAAAATGGTACACTTCCGGCGCATCAAAATTAACGGTTTTCTTCACCAGCCGTAATCCTAAGATACCTGTATAAAAGTCAATATTCTCCTGGGTTCTTCCTGCTAAGGCAGTGATGTGATGAATCCCGGTGATTAAATTTTCCATCTCATTTTTGAATTTTATAAGTGTTTTCTCAACAAATTAATTTATACCCCACTCCTCTGATATTGATGATTTGAACTTCGGGATCCTCTTTCAAATAATTCCGCAGCTTTGAAATAAAAACATCCATGCTACGTGCATTAAAAAAATTATCATCGCCCCAGATATCGGTCAACACGCCTTTTCGTTCAAGCACCTGATTTCGCCGGAGGCACAGCCGTTGCAATATTTCTGCTTCGCGGTGAGAAAGTAATTGATCGTCGCCTTTTCCCTTTTCCGAATCATTTTTACGGGATAAGCATTGTTTATTATAATCAAACACATAGTTCCCGATTTCAAAAATTTGCACTTCAGGGGCTGTGCTGATGGAATTTCTTTTCAATAGTTCTTTAATGCGAACGATCAGCTCATCCATGCTGAACGGCTTTTTCAAGTAATCATTACCGCCTGATTCAAAACCTTTCACTACATCCGCCGTTTGTGATTTGGCTGTAAGGAAAATAATGGGAATGCGCTTGTCATTTCTGCGGATTTCTTTTGCTAATGAAATGCCATCCATTTCCGGCATCATGATATCCATGACTATCAGATCCGGATTGAGCTGCCGGTACATCATTAGCCCTTCATGTCCGTTTGCCGCAAGATGCATATCAAACCCACGGACTTCAAGGCTTTCTTTAACAATCTTTCCGAGCAAAGTTTCATCTTCTATCAGTAGAATATTAGCCATAAGACTGTAAAGATAAAAGATAAAAGGCAAAAGCTA
>SCQV01000278.1 GCA_004299085.1 Chitinophagaceae bacterium
CAAAATCTGCCTGAAAGGCCGACGAAGCATAGCTTGTCGGGGTTAACCCTGACAAAAAATGGCAAAGAAGCCATTTTTTCGTCACTGCTTCGCAGAAATTTTGCTACTGCAAAATTTGGGATTATATGGTTTTTACTTTCGGATCAAACAGAAATTATCTACCTTGGCATCGTTTTTATAAGGTATTATTTTACCATTCTAAAACCAGGCATATCATTTAAACCATTACTTTGCGATTCTATGGACCATAAAATTTGCGTAGTTCCTGTGATGCCGATTCGTGCCGAGCCTTCTCACAAGAGTGAAATGGTGAGCCAGTTGCTCTTTGGTGAATGCGCAGTGCAACTGGATCCGGGTGATGAAGGATGGGTCAGGATTCAAACCCAGTATGACCATTATGAAGGCTGGGTGACAAAAAACCAGTTGACAGATATTGAGGAAGAATTTTATTATGAAATAACAGAGGAATACACTACTGAAATACTGTCTCCGGTAAGTGTCAGCGGACATTTGATGAATATTCCGTTGGGTAGCTTTCTAAAGGGAATGCGCCACGGAGAAATGCAATGGGGAAAATTTCCAGTTATTTTTAAAGGAATTCCCTGGAAACCAGACCATATTCCTGTCACGGAAAAGTTAATTAAGCAATTTGCTTTTAAATTCCTAAATACCCCTTATTTATGGGGTGGCCGTTCTGTTTTCGGCATAGATTGTTCGGGGTTTACCCAATCTGTTTTCAGGCTGATAGGAAAGGTATTGCCGAGAGATGCCTCAGTACAGTCACGATGCGGTGATGAATTGCCGCGTAAACAAAAACCACATTGCGGAGATCTGGCATTCTTTAAAGATAAGGACGGAAAAATTATTCACACCGGCATCATGCTGAATGATTTCGAGATTATCCATTCCGCCGGGAAAGTCAGAGTGGATAAGCTCGACGATTATGGCATCTTAAATACGGATACAAACCAACATACGCACCAGTTAGCCGTCATCAAGCGATTTTTCTAAGCCGAAGGAGCACCCTGTTTTGCAATCAGATTTTTATAATCTTCAAAGCTTTTGGTGACGATTTTTTCTGCCACTGCCTTGTTTTGAAATTCTTCCACAATAACCTTCTTATTTTCCAGCTTCTTGTATTCTTCAAAAAAATGACGAAGCTCTTTAGTAAAATGAGGTGGCAACTGGTCAATATCATCCAGATAATTCACGCTGACGTCGTCGGCTGCCACTGCAATAATTTTATCGTCCGCTTCGCCCTGGTCTATCATTTGCATGACGCCCACCACTTTGGCTCTTACGATACAGAGCGGATTAAAATCAATCTGGGAAAGAATCAATATGTCTAAGGGATCATTGTCATCGCCATAAGATTGCGGGATAAATCCGTAATTAGCAGGATAATAAACGGAAGAATACAACACCCTGTCTAATCTTAAAAGCCCGCTTTTTTTATCCAACTCATATTTGGCTCTGGAGCCTTGCGGAATTTCAATAATACCGTTTACAAATTCCGGGGTGTGATCACCCGGCGAAACATGATGCCATGGATTGAACATGATTTTTTTTATTTACTTTAATTGAGTTAGGTATTTAGTTCTCGTTATTTAGGAAAATAAGGCGTTGCCAAAACGACCTTAGAAAAATGACAGCCCGCCCCGCCTAAGGCGTGGGTTAAGAAATTTGCAGAATGAAGCGTTAAACGGAAAATAAGATTGGATTTAAGCTAATGTTGAGTGTCACAAAGGCTCATTATTGCCAAAAATTCAATCGGAGCATTATTTTCCGTAGCGGAATGAAGCAAATTTTAGTCATTTTTCGTAAGTCTTGAATTTTCTTTGGTTCTTTCTTTGCTTCAAGGCAAAGAAAGAACAATATAATTATATGTAATGCGCTTTAAATACCTAATTCTATACTTTAATTAAAAAAAATCAATGAACATCGGAAGAGTCATTCTGCATCAGGGTAGAATCCGGTGTCATCAGGGTAGAATCACTCTCATTTAAAGGCTTATTCAATTCGGGCAAAATGGTTTCTTTGGTAAAAGCCACTTTCCATTGACCGTTTTCCTTTTTTAATTTCAATATCTTGCCGGTAGCGTCCATATTGCTGTCATAAGTTACAATGGCAAAAGAATCTTTAATTGCCACATTTTTAATATTAAATTTTTCGTTCTTGATTTTTTCCTGGGAGGAGGCGGGCAGCATTTTTTGAAAGGAAGAAAGTGCATCCAGCATGGCTTTGCTGTCATTGGTAGCATAATTTTTAGCTTCCGCATAGTCAGATTGCTGAACGGCTGTTAGAAACTTCATAGCTATCTGATCCGGGCCGGGAGCTTTTTTACAGCCGGTAAAAATAACCCCAATCAGTAAAAATGACATCAAAAAGCGGAGAAAACGGTTCATCGTAAAAGCTATTTTCATGGGAAACAAAAATAGTGCAAACTTTGATATGGTCAAAAAAAAGGATGCCTGCTCCAAAAGCATGGGAACCCGGCAATGTTGCCGAACCTTGATTTACTCATGAAAAACAGGATAATTAATCATTCAATCCTTTCCCTTTAAGTATCTCAGGAATATATTTTTCAATACGTTCAATGCGCGTTTTAGATTGTTTGGCAGATGAAAAATAAAGCAGATAACCACGCTGCCTGCCTGGCGTCAGAGAATCAAACGCTTTTTTCAGGAAGCGGTTTTTATTTAATTGTCCCCGGAATTCTTCAGGCATATTAAATTCTTCCGTTTTTTTTAACGGCACTGCTAAACCGGCTTCTTCTACTGCAATGGCCTGATAAAGGTACGTTCTCAACACGGGTTCCATTTCTTTTATTTGCCGTAAGTTCGTAAAACGTATCTGGCGCGCTGCCTGCACATTTTTCGTTTGTTGTATCAGGATGCCCTCAGTATCGTGCAGTAAGGCGCCTTTAGGAAATAAAAGCGCACAATAATCTTTAAACCCGTGAATTAATACAACATTCTTTTGCTGAAAGGTATAACATGGAACACCCCATTTTAATGCTTCTGCCAGTCCACTCTCCAGAACGATTATACGGAGCAACCCATACTCCTTTTGCCATGGAGTGGCTTTATTAAAAAACCAATCCACCTTGGGGTTCATCGTGTTTTTCATTTTCAATATTTTGATGCCTCAGACCTTTAATGCCCCACGAAATCCTCTGGCAGCATAATAAGAGTCCGCACCATTATGATACAGAAATATTTTATCATATCTGCGATCACAAAAAAGTGCACCTCCAAGTTTTCTCACATTTTCAGGCGTTCTCACCCAACTGGATGTTTTCAAATCGAATGCTTCATATTGCTGCAAT
>SCQV01000279.1 GCA_004299085.1 Chitinophagaceae bacterium
ACCAATAAGAAACTAACTAAAGAATTAGAAAAAACTGTCGCCGGATTTCACGGAACTATCGGTGTGTATGTATGGAATCTTAAAAATGGGAAAGGAGCTTCTATAAATGCCGATACGCTTTTTCCCACTGCCAGTACGATCAAAGTACCCATTATGTGTGCCTTGTTCGACAAAATTGTAAAAGAAGAATTGAGCTATCATCAGCCTTTATTATATCGTGACTCCGCTGCTTATGGCGGTTCTGGGATCATGCAATATTTTAAGGACAGCACTAAAATTGACCTGAGCGTGGCAGCTACCTTAATGATCACCCGCAGTGATAATACCGCCGCTTTATGGTGCCAGTCGTTAGCGGGCGGGGGTACAGTCATTAATCAATGGCTGGCTGATCATGGTTTTCAGAATACAAGAGATAATTCACGTACCCCAGGCCGCCAAAAAATTTGGGAAATATATGGATGGGGACAAACAACTCCTAAAGAAATCGCCAATTTGGTGGTGGATATTCGCGAAGCGAAAGTCCTTGACTCTGCCGCTTGTGAAAGGATGTACCGGAATATGACACACCAATATTGGGATGACATCGCTTTATCGCAGATCCCACCTTATGTCCAGACGGCTTCGAAAGGAGGAGCCGTAGATGATGCGCGTTCTGAAGTTGTTTTGGTGAACGCACCGCATGGTGATTACGTATTTGCAGTATATACCAAAAACAACAAAGATCAAAGCTGGACGCCCAATAATGAAGCGGAGGTGATGATACGTAAAATCTCTGCTTTATTATGGCACTATTTTGAACCTAAATCACACTGGAAACCGGCGCCGGGAATGGAAAAATATTGGGGAGATGATTAACTCATTTTCTTAGCCGGTTACCCTTCCCATCAACGGATCTGTAAAAGAGGACTCACCCGTTTCCACATGGCCTGCATACCGCCTGGTAAAATGTTCTTTTCCTTTTACCTGCAACGAAAAATCATACCATCCATGACTTTTGCCTAATGGTAAGGTAATGGAAATTGATTCTCCCGGTTTTAATGCGCTGGTAGAGGGAGAATTGTTATAAGCGTTATCTCTGATGCTGATATGCTGTTGCTGATTGGAAGTATTGTGAATCTGCAGTGTAATATTTCCATTTGGCTTTTTGTTATTTAACCTTTTCCGCTCGTACTCACATTGCACGGTGACATCCGGATCATGGCGGTTACCTTTAAATTCTCTGAAGAAACCATTCGGTGCATAAATGCAAATATGATAATCGTCTTTATGGCTGTTCAAGCCCCAATTATCTGTAAGCGTGTCTCCTGCTGCTACCGCATAATTTCTGATTGAAAAATCATTGAGATCGTAAATAGTGAAAGGAACACCTGCAGCTTGCTTTCCAAAAAATTCATTCCCTGCCTCTAATTGTATTTCAAAAGATTTTTTGTCTTTGTCGAGCATTCCATCGGCATAAATCTGATAGGGTAGGGGGCAGGAAGACCGGATGCCGCTCTCCTGTTTGGATAATACGGCAGAGCTCAGAGGATTTTCATTAATGGCTTTTATTTCTTCTTTATTTAATAATTTAAAATCAGAGGGAGCTTCTTTGAATTTTGCATTATAAATGTTTTCTATATGGTTTTTTTCATCAATGAATCCGGGTAATTTAATTTGTTCTCCATTGTAAGGACGAAATACGGAAGTGAGGTCCCCGCATATAGATCTTCTCCACTCGCTGATATTATTAATTTGTATTCCTTTACCGGTTTTATTAGTTAAGAAATTCTCTAAAAATTTCAGAACGGAAGTATTGTCAAATACCTGCGAATTGACCCAGCCGCCACGGCTCCAGGGAGAGGCTACTACGAATGGCACCCGATAGCCAAGTCCGATAGGGCTTACCCGTTGCGGGTCTTTAGGTTCACCTTTTAACGCCTCCGCCTGCTTTTTTGTAACGTATTCTACCGTTGTATCTATTCCTTTGGAACAAAAGCCGGATTTGCGATCATCCGGATCGGGAGCAGTAAACGGAGGCACATGATCAAAATAACCATCATTTTCATCATACGTTAAAATGAAAATAGTTTTCTTCCATACTTCCGGATTTTTTGTAAGAATATCCATTACTTCAGAAACATACCATGCCCCGTACCAGGGTGCGCCGGGGTGATCGGAAAAATTCTCTGATGCCACTAACCACGATACCGCCGGAAGATTTCCTTGATTGACATCTTCACGGAATTGGAATAGGGCATCGCTTTTGGGCATCAGCAGTTTTCTTTGTGTGCCGTTGTCATCATATTCCAGCGTCGTAAGTTCATGATATTCGGGATCATTTGCATTTGTGACAAAGGCTTTATTATGAAGGTTTTGTTCATGCTGTGATAGTTTACTAAAATTTTCGGGGGTAAATTTGCTTAATGCTGCATTAATTCTGTCAAGCAGGCGTTGTTTCTTGTTTTTTTCATCTGATGATCCTGCGGCAAGCGTTTGGATTTCTTTTTCAAGCATGGCTGCTCTTTGTTTCATATAGCTGATATGAGCCGGCAGAAAACGTACATGATATTGTGAAAACCATTCAATCGGATTATCGGTAAAATTCGCCAGCCAGGCATCTTCATCGTCATTAAACCCTACGCCGACACTTAATTCATTCTGATATATTTTCCATGAAATATCATTTGATTCGAGGACTTCAGGAAAGGTCAGCCAGCTTGCAGGATTTCCGTAATCCACATCGGAATTATCCACGTTAGCAGGAGAATCTCCGTTTTGCTTTTCGCGGATAGTGCCTGTCCAATAGTATAAACGATTGGGCGTAGTACCCGTGAGGCATGAGCAAAAATGCTGATCACAAACTGTGAATGCATCGGCTAATGCATAATAAAAAGGTAAATCTTCACGGATATAATGCCCTAAAGTTAAAGGCATATTGGCATACTCCTTATTCCCTGAGCGTTTTGCATTCAGCCAGTTATTATACCTGCCGTCGTGGCGGGCATCCACCTGGCTTTGCCATGAGTGCGGCAGCGAGCTCATCCAGGTGGCATTGGTATCTTTAATGTTCAAGCGAAAAGGTGCATAAGTCTCTCCTTTTTTATTTGTTTGCAGCCAGGCCAAATTATGATTTGGTAATTTAATGGCCCGTGGATCATTGAAACCCCGCACCCCTTGCAGCGTACCATACAGATGATCAAAGGAACGGTTTTCCTGCATCAGCAGCACAATATGTTCTGCATCATAAAAAGTAGTTCCGGGATTAGGATTAATAGCTAAGGCTCTCTTTATAGAAGGTGGTAAAGTATGTAACATACCGGCTCCGCCAGCCAATAACGATGCTTGTTTGAGGAAATCTCTGCGTGAATTTTTCATGCGGTAAAAATAAGGATTAAACTGTAACTTGTTTATCCATTCAATGTACCGGTTTATGACTATATCCACGATCGGGTTACCGGGCAACGTAAGTTACCCTCACCGGCTAAAATAATAACCCATTCTTCATCTTCACAGAGACTGGCGTTTACTGCAATAAATTGGGAAAGAGTATTCGTTTCAATGACTATCCGCTATAATGCAGGAACCTACATGGTAGCTCTCGTTTGGCTCAATATCGAACATCCAACGCCGATTTCCGATTTTAGAAGTACTGTCCCTACTTCAATACCTGCCTGCCGGCAGAGGCAGGTTCAATGTTCATTATTCAAAAGATGTTCCTGTACTTAAACGGATAATCATTTTCGTTTCTAATCCAATTCACAGACCTCGCTGGTGCCAGGTTGCTTTTTTACATTTACCTTGATTTTTTGAGGAGATACTTAAAAACGTGAACCTGTTGGTACAGCACTCGAACCATTTATTGGAAGATTTACGGCGATTGAACCAATTGAAAGATATAAAACCAATTAAAGATGATAGTAATCAATCAGGAAAAATAATCAACAGTAGCACTTCAAAGCTTTCAAGATAGCCATTAACACAATTTTACAATACTGGTGGCATTATGGTTTTATAGCTATATTGTTCGTTCAATATTTACTTGCTCTAAAAATGTTTCATCGTGAGAAATAACAATTAATCCGGCTATGTTCCCCAACAGGTGATTCAACGCAAGGATCCATTAACGATGTTTTCAATTGAGCTTCTTCTTCATCAGACTTGTGGTTAAGCGTGAAGTAATTTTTTCATCGGATTGGTCTATTCATTAGGATAATATGCAGAATTCAAACCTATCAAAGGAAAATAGCTCTATTCATAATGGGTGCATATCAAATTTTCGCTTTTGTCATTGCGAACCCCCACTGCGCGGACCTAAGAGACTTGGCGTAACAAGTTTTGCCTTCGCCAGTGATCTTAAGGATGCGGGAATTGATTCTCCAACTGCTCTTGTAGCGGGTAATATCACGAAGGGTATTATAGAGGCTCATCGCACAGAGCTTTACCTAAAAGATAAAAAACTGGCATCCGGCGGCCCCGTCGTTAAGGCAGCACTGCTAGCCGGCCCGTCATTTTTTGTCATCACCGAAGCGGGTATTCAAAAAACCATTGCATCATTTAAGCAATAATAGTTTAATTTTAGTAACGGATCAAAAATAAAAAGATGGCGCCTGTAATAAATAATACCCAAGAACAACAATTTGAGGTCGAATCAAATGGCCTAAAAGCAACGCTAACCTACCGGTTTTACAAGCGTGACATCGCATTGATGCACACTTCTGTGCCCGAGGGGTTAAGTGGAATGGGTATTGCCACTATGCTTGCGAAGGAAGCATTTGCTTACGCCAAAGCAACGAAGAAGCCGGTGATGGTTTACTGCCCGTTTGTGGCAGGTTTTGTAAAAAAACATCCGGAGTACGAAGCCCAATTAGATCCTGAATATTATACTGCCAAACGATAGGCAAATTATCATCTGATTGTCAAACCGGAAAATATTAAACCACAAAAAGTAGGATGAAAATAATCATGATTAGTGGCTCTATAGGCGGGCTCAGCGCAGGCATTGCACTTCATTGCAAAGGTTGTGATGTTGAAATTTATGAACGTTCTGCAAGTCGTATGCAGGACAGAGGTGCGGAGCCGGTGATTCAGCCGGATATGATGGACTGACTATTTACAGTAGCACATATATTGGCAAAGGAAGTTTTTGCTGTCCCAGCTTATGAAAGACGGGTGCTCAATAGTAGTGGCGCCCCCTCTATACATTCCGGAATGACACCTCATTTACTTCCTGGAACTACATTTGGCAGCAGCTTAAAGACTACTTCCCCGAAGACCGTTATTCCTTTGGGCACCAGTTGGAGGCTATTGAAGAGAAAGACAAACAGCTAATCCTAACTTTTGCCAACGGTGCAAAAAAAACTGCTGATCTGGTTATTGGCGCAGATTGTTACGGCTCGGTAACAAGGGCACATTTTTTACCCGGCATAACACCCGCTTATGCAGGCTATGTGGCTTACCGTGGATTGATACCCGAAAATGAAATGACGGATGAAGAGGTTGCGTTCTTTGAAAACAAATTTTCCATTTATCCATACCAGCATTCCCACCTGCTTTGTTACATGGTACCGGGAACAAAGGGGGAACTGAACAAAGGGCAACGCTTGTACAATTGGGTTTGGTATCTTAATAAACCCAAATTTTGCAGTAGCAAAATTTCTGCGAAGCAGTGACGAAAAAATGGCTTCTTTGCCATTTTTTGTCAGGTCTGACGACTCTGACGAGTATCAGACTCCGTAAGAGGTTAACCGCCGACGTTTCAGTCGGTGTGGCGACATTCATCGTCGCTCACCCGACAAGCCATGCTTTGTCGGCCCAGACGCTTCGGTCTGGGTCGGACAAACTTCGTTTCGTCTGACCTTTCAGGCAGATTTTGCAGCCAACTGCAAAATCTGGGATAAATCAACATAGCAATTAGACGAAATTCTTACCAGTAAGGATGAAAAAAAAACGACTTTATGCGGTGCCACCAACCTTTCTTAGCAACAAAACTGTCAGCGACCTGCATCAACTTGCGGACAACGAACTGCCCAAAATCCTGAAAGACCGGGTACATCAAATGGAAAATCCTTTTGTACAGGTAATTGTTGATTTAGCCGTTCCCAAAATGTATAGCGGGCACATTGCATTACTCGGTGATGCAGCTTTTGTGGTAAGGCCACATACCGCTTCCCGTACCGCTAAAGCCTATCGCGACGCCATTGCACTTGCCAATTGTTTGTATTGTCACAAAGGCGATATTGACAATGAATGGCCTCATTGGAATGATCAGCAAACAAGAGAAGCAATCCATCTCGTTCAGTATGGCAAACAACTGGCCTTTAGAAGTGGACTTGGCCGGATTTAAAACTCGAATTCCAACTTACCAACAAGTCAGTATTCTACAATTTGCTGATGGGCATAGCAATACATCCACCTTTCTCCTGGTTCTGAAGATATAACGACAGGATGGTGAGTAGATTGGAAGTGATGGGTCATGTGTTGCTCCGGAGATGAATCACAACAAAGTGTCTGGCCACAGGTTTGACAGGTCCGCAAATGAACCCATTTAGTGCCCAGCCTGACACATTCCTCACAAACCAATTCTTTCGCGATTTTAAGCGTCTTTATTGCTTCGATATCTTCACAAATAGTTGGATTTTCCATATCTCAAAGTTTAGCTAAATATTGATGTACTTGTGTTACGGCCATCGCGCCTTCCCCTACTGCCGATGCCACCCTTTTTACAGAATTAAACCGAACGTCTCCAGCGGCAAAGGAACCGGGAACGCTGGTTTCCAAATGATAGGGCGGTCGTTCCAAATTCCAGACTTCATGATACCTTTCCAGGCCCATGACGTCATTACCGGTATAAAGATAACCATTTCTATCCCTACAGATTGCTGTATCCGAAGCCCAATCTGTATTGGGCTTACCTCCGATACAAATAAATAATTTAGACGTTTCATGCCATCCCTCTGAACCATCCTGGCTGTTTCTGATTTTGATTTTTCGCAGGTAATCGTCCCCATCAAGTGCTGTTACCTGTGAGTCATAGAGGACGAAAATATTACTCGTATTGTTAATCCTTTTAACCAGATATTCAGAAAGGGTATCACAAAGGTTTCCTTTTCTGACTACCATAAAAACACGCTTGGCAAAATCAGAGAAATAGGAAGCGGCCTGTCCGGCCGAATTTCCTCCTCCAACGATATAAATATCTTTGTCCTGACAGAAAAAAGCTTCGCTGGCACCCGCCCCATAATAAACCCCTTTATGAAAAAACCTATGTTCATCCGGAAGATTAAGCCTCGCGTACTCTATCCCGGTAGCACAGATATTACTCCTGGCCACAAGTTTTTCTCCAGATGCAAAATCAACATAAATTCGATTGTCGCTAAAAGTTCCTTTTATTCCCTCTTTTAAGAGCAAAATTTCTACGCCAAATTTTAATGCCTGCTGTCTCGCCCGTTCCGCTAATTCCGCTCCTGATATTCCCTCTGGAAATCCCAAATAGTTCTCAATGAGGGAACTGGTTCCTGCCTGCCCCCCAATAGCTTCCCGTTCTACAAGAATAGTTTTTAATCCTTCAGATGCGGCATAAACTGCAGCACTCAAGCCGGCAGCACCAGCGCCATAAATCGACAAATCATATTCCTTATATTTTGGCTTATTAATCCATCCGAGCTTTTTTGCGATCAATTCTAATGTTGGATATGTCAATGTCTCCCCGTCCGGAAACTCTATTACCGGATGTTTGTCCACATTATTCAAAGCTGTGATTCCGTGAGCCAAACCTAAATTATCGTGTGAAATATCAACCCAATCAAAAGCGACCACACTGCGTTTCAAGAAATCCCTGATTGGGTATATTTCAGGTGAATCAGGTGTTCCATACAACTTTAGTTTATTCATGGCTATCTATATTTTAATCTGATCAACTGAACATTAACTTATTCACCTGCATAATTTATATTTATAGAATTATGCATTTAGTTCTCATAATCCAATGAATACAGGGCTTTGCCTAAACGACCTTAAAAAAATGACTAAAATTTGCTCAATTACGCTACGGAAAATAATGCTCCGAGTCCAAATATAAGGATTAATAGAATAACTTGGTTTCATAAATAAATTGGTAAATCTGCTTTTCATATTCTGTTCTCCTGGAGGCAACACTTCCCAATAAGAAAATGACCGATTCTGGTGAGGGCATTGCACTTTTCATTCTTAGTACTCTTTTATAATCCCTGTTAAGCCTTTCTATCCAGTTGATGGTATCAATCATCCTCCTTACCTCCATATAGTAGTTCAGATAATTGAAGTAAAGCTTGTTTCTGGGTGAATAATAGGTCTTGAAACTGGGGTATTTCTTTATCCATTTATCAATAAACAGGTTAATCGCTGTAATGTGATGCAAGCCTAAAATTGTGTTTTCTATATTTTCTGTATTAATATTCGGATATTTCTTAGAAGAACGTTGGTGATTCAGATCCAGCTATAATTCCTAAATATTCTATTGAGTTTTTCAAGTGCAAATCCAATGATGATGTCATTACTATAAATGACTTTAAAAAAGGTCGCAAACATTGATAGACGTTATGAAAACGGAGATATTGAAGAAAAAAGGACAATGATAAGTTCGATGTTCCCTGAATTTTTGGAATTTGACGGCACACGACATTGAACTCAAAGAATTAATGCTGCGATAACGCTCATGTATCAGAATACCAGCAAATTACAGGACAAAAAAATGGGACAAGTCTTTCTTTTTAGACTTATCCCAGGAAGTGATCCGGCTGGGATTCGAACCCAGGACCCCAACATTAAAAGTGTTGTGCTCTACCAGCTGAGCTACCGAATCATCAGGAGTAAATACTTGTAAAAACTCCCTTGTATTTTTTAAAAGCGTGGGCAAAGGTAATAACAAAATATCTCTATGCCAACAGATGAAAGAAAAATTTCTTCTTCGCTGTGCTCACATTTATCTTTTATTATGCTGAATGTCTGTTATTTTTGTCTTTTCTTAAAGAAGATTTATGTCCTTTTCTTTTCAAAACAAAGTAGTTGTTGTAACCGGAGGTTCTTCGGGAATAGGCGAAGCGTTGGTCAGGAATTTCCTGGCCGGGGGCGCCCTGGTAGCCACCTGTGGCAGGCACCAGGATAAGCTGGATACTTTGCAAACAAATATTGCCAATGAGCGCCTTTACACGCAGGTCGCGGATGTAAGTAAGGAAGAGGATTGCAGAGATTTTATAGAAAATGTTGCCCATAAGTTTGGCAGGATTGATGTGCTTATCAATAATGCCGGCATGTCCATGCGCGCGCTGTTTGACCAGTTGGAAGATTTATCCGTGATGAAAAGGCTAATGGATATTAATTTTTGGGGATGTGTATATTGCACGAGGTATGCTTTGCCCGAGCTGAAAAAAAGCCAGGGTACCGTGGTAGGCGTTTCTTCTATTGCAGGATATCGCGGCTTGCCGGGCAGGGCGGGATATTCCGCTTCTAAATTTGCCATGCAGGGCTTTCTGGAAGTTTTAAGAACTGAGAATTTACATACCGGCGTTCATGTAATGTGGGTTTGTCCGGGTTTTACTGCCTCTAACATACGAAATACCGCTTTAAACAAGGAAGGAAAAGCACAGGCCGAAACTCCGTTGAAAGAAAATAAATTAATGACGGCTGATGAAGTGGCACTTCGTATGATGAAAGGCATTTCCAGAAAAAAACGTACAGAGATCATGACCTCCCAGGGAAAACTGACGGTGTTCATGAATAAGTGGTTCCCTTCTCTGACAGATAAACTAGTGTATAATTTTTTTGCAAAAGAGCCGGGGTCGCCGTTGAAGTAGAGGCGGTTTCAGAATGGTTTCAGGGTTGTTTCAGAATGGTTTCAGGGTTGTTTCAGAGTTGTTTCAGAATGGTTTCAGAATGGTTTCAGAGTGGTTTCAAGGTTGTTTCAGAATGATTTCAGAATATGGAACGCTGGAACCGTCGCTTGAGGCGAGGCAGGCTTGAAACATGGAACTTTGGAACCGTCGCCTGAGGCGAGACAGGCTTGAAACATGGAACCTTAGACAAGTAAATTTTATATTCTCGACTCTATTTAGGAATTTTGACACAAATTACATCTACACGTCAGCGTGGCTATCATTACCCTCACATCAGACATTGGCCTACAGGACTATCTCACAGGAGCAGTCAAAGGATTATTGCATCAAGTCTGTCCGCAACATACCGTTATTGATATTTCTCACGAGATATTACCTTTTAATTTTCCACAGGCAGCTTATCTTTGCCGAAGTGCGATACCTTGGTTTCCGGAAAATACCTGCCATTTTATTTTAGTGAATTTATTCGACAGGAAACATTTATCCTATTTATTGTGTCGTTTTCAAAATCAATACTTTTTTTGTGCAGACAATGGGTTGATTACTATGATATTGGGAAAGAAGCCGGAGGAAGTATGTAAATTGGATTTTAAACCGGAGGGTATTAATACCTTATCGGTAATTAAAGGGTTTGCAGAAGCCGTTTTAGCGCTTGATTACGGAACCCCGATTCTGGAGATTGGAACGCAGGTAAAATCCATTGAAGAAAGGAAGCCGCTTCAACCATTGATGGAAGAGGATTACATAGAAGGACAGGTAATTTATATTGACCGTTTTGAAAATGTGGTCATCAATATGACCAGGGAACAATTTGAGTCCTGCAGAAAAGGACGGAGCTTTAAGATTTATGTCATGCGGGATGAATATATCAGTCATATTTCGGAAAGCTATGCGGACGTGGCCGAAGGCAGTAAGGTAGCCATGTTTAATACGGCGGGATATCTGGAAATAGCCATTAATAAAGGGAATGCGGCGGGGTTATTCGGATTGCAGAGCTTTTCATACGAAGCAGGAAGTCATCGTTCGGGTAATGCCAGTCAGTTTCAGAAACATTTGTTTTATCAAACTATCCGGATTCATTTTGAATAAATATCTTTTTGTAAAAAAAGCGTTAACCTTGTATCTTAATTCCTTCAAATACCATCATAAAGTTATTTTTGTCACCGTAATTGAACAAATCCATGAATTTTAAGAAGGCTAACATTATTACAGGCTGGATTATTTGTATCATTGCCTGCGCAGTGTATATCAGCACCCGCGAAGCCACCGTCAGCTTTTGGGACTGCGGTGAATTTATCAGTTGTGCTTACAAGCTGCAGATATCGCATCCTCCCGGAGCGCCTCTTTTCATTATGCTTGGCCGCTTATTTATCATTCTTTTCAGCGGTGGCGATCCTCATCATGCGGCCGTGCAGGTGAACTTACTTTCTTCTGTCAGCAGCGGCCTGACGATCTTATTTCTCTATTGGACGATTGTGCATCTTGCCAAGAAGTTAATGGTAAAAAAGGATGAAGTGCTTTCCACTGAAAAAAGCATTGCCATCATAGCAGCCGGTGTGGTGGGCGCTTTGGCATTCGCCTTTTCAGATTCATTTTGGTTTTCGGCTGTGGAAGGAATTGTATTTGGTGTTTCTCCCCTTTTCATTGCAGTAGGCTTCTGGGCTATTTTAAAATGGGAGGACCAGGCGGATCAGCCGCACGCAGATCGCTGGATTGTGCTGATTGCTTATTTGATTGGCCTGTCCATTGGCGTACATTTACTGAGTCTGCTATGTATTCCGGCCGTAGTGATGGTCTATTATTTCAGGCGTTATAAAGTAACTACCAAAGGAGCTATTATCGCCTTCGTCATTGCGTGTATCATCACCGGTGTGGTGCAAAATGTCGTTATCCAGGATTCCATCAAGCTGATGGGGAAATTTGAAGTATTCTTTGTAAATGGACTTGGATTACCTTTCAATTCCGGTTCTTATTTCAGTATTGCTTTATATGCTGCCATTATCATTTTTGTATTATACTGGGCAAGGAAACATCACAAATATTTCTTGCGCCTGGCTTTCTTGTGCATTGCCTTTATTCTCATAGGCTATTCTTCTTATTTCATGATCCTTATCCGTGCCAATGCTGGTGTAGCCATTAACATGAATAGTGTGACGGACCCGATGAGGCTGGTTTCCTATTTAGACCGGTCACAATATGGCACCTGGCCTGTTTTGTACGGCCCTGATTTTACTGCAAAGCCCACCGGTACAAAGGTTACCGGTTATATTTATAATAAAGATACAAAAGATCACCGTTATGATATTGTAGGTCAAAAGTTAAAACTGGTTTACTCCTCTGAAGATGAACATTGGTTTCCAAGACTCTGGGATAGCGATAATTCCCAGGATCATGTCACTTTTTACCAAAATGTACTGAACCTGGCGCCTGGCGAAACACCTGCTTTTTTTGATAATGTAAAATATTTCTTCCAATGGCAGCTTAACTGGATGTATTTCCGTTATTTTATGTGGAATTTTTCCGGACGGCAAAATGATTTGCAAGGGTTGGGAAATGTCAGGGACGGAAACTGGATAACCGGCATTCCGTTCATAGATAATATCCGATTAGGCGATCAGAGTAAAATGCCTGAAAGCCTGAAGCATAATAAAGGGCACAATAAGCTGTATATGTTGCCTTTTTTGCTGGGTCTCTGCGGATTTTTCTTTCAATTAAATCGGGATAAGAAGCGTACGCTGGCAGTATTTATCCTGTTTTTCTTCACTGGCGTGGCTATCATTCTTTATCTGAATCAGGCGTTACCACAACCCAGGGAAAGGGATTATTCCTATGTGGGTTCATTCTATGCTTTTGCAATATGGATTGGATTAGGCGTACTGGGCGTTGCTAATTTTATTCAAAAGAAGATTATCAAAAATGGCGGGACGGCGGCAGTCATTATTGCAGGCATCGTCTGCTTAGTGGCGGTACCGGTTTTGATGTGCAGCCAGGAGTGGAATGATCACGACCGCCATCATAAGACATTAGCGCGCGATATAGCAGAAGATTACCTGAATTCCTGCAGGAAGAATGCCATTCTTTTCACCGGCGGTGACAATGATACTTATCCGCTTTGGTATGCGCAGGAAGTGGAAGGCACGAGGCCTGACATCCGGATTATCATAACCACTTTGTTAGGTACAGATTGGTTTATCAATCAATTGAAAGAGAAGGTGAATGAAAGCGCTCCCATTGCGATGGATTGGCCTACAGAAAAGTATCTCGGCACTAAACGTGATTATTTATATTATGTTGGGGACAAATTAGCCTCGGATAAACCTTTTAATCTTTCCGATGTGCTGCATTTTACCGACAGCGATGACCCCAATGCCAAAATAGTACTTCCCAATACCAATGACACGATGAGCTATGTGCCCACACAGAATTTCTTTATTCCGGTGGATAAAGAAAAAGTGATTCAGGATGGCGTGGTGTCGCCGGCAGATACTGCCTTTATTGTGCCTAAAATAGTCTTTACTGACAAAAAGAATGCTTTCCAGAAAAATGACCTGGCGGAGTTGCATATCATTGCTGCCAATCACTGGGAAAGGCCCATCTATTTTACCAGTCCGTCTTTGTCTCAGGGACTAAGTGATTATACGGAGGATGATGGTTTAACTTACAGATTGGTACCTTACCTGAATCCTGAAGATACCTTAAATCCGGGATTGGGAAATATCAACACCAGCCGGATGTATGACGTGATCATGCATCAATTCAAATTCGGTGGCGCACAAACACCCGGTACTTATTTTGATGAGCCGAACAGGAGGGAATTGTATTATTTGCGGAGCGCCATTGCCAGGTTGGGTATAGCACTCGCTGCAAAGGGTAAAAAAGACAGTGCACGTAACGTGCTTGAATATGGCAATAAAGAAATCCTTGCACAAAATTATCCTTATGGGATGACTTCTGCCAGCAATATTGATGATTATACTTCTATGCTATATGCACAAGCCTGCTATATGGCGGGAGATGATAAGCTGGGAAAAACCATTGCAGATGCGGTGACAGCGGATTGTACACAACAACTCATTTTCTATAATTCATTATCGCCGGATAAGCTTACAGGAGATCTGCAGGATGCAGGAAGAGCAGCGCAATATATTTTGGGAAGGTTGCAAATGATTCAGCAGGAGTTTGGGCCTAAGGCCGCCTTGCCTCCGCATCCTGAAAGCCCAATCATGAAAAATGATACGGGCGAAAAACCGGGAAGCAGCAGGAAATGATATAAGAATAGATAAGAAGAAAAATATTAATAATTATCCGATTATGTGCAGGTTAAAAGAATAGAACCTGCCTATGCCGACAGGCAGGCGCAGATTGCTATGATCTGTTAAGATAATCGCAGATTGTCAATCGTTTTTGGTAAAATCATGTGCAAAATATGATTCGCCTTCGGCGCAAATCATAAAAAATCATGAAAACCTGCCTGCCGCAGGCAAGTCTGCGTCCTATTTCATCGTTCCTGTATTAAAGTGGATAGTCAATGAAATATTGAGAAGGATTATTTCTTAAGTTTCCGGCGGACTTTTTTGACGAAGTCAACAGAGACTTCTGCAATATCGGCAGCCTGATTATCGCTCATGCCCATTTTAAGAATAAGATTTCTTACGGCTATTGTTTTACCTTTTTCGAGGCCTTTTTCAAGGCCCTGTTCGCGGCCACGTTCGATACCTTGTTCAAGCCCCTTCTCAATACCTTGCTCAAGTCCTTGCTCAAGTCCTTGCTCAAGCCCCTGCTCAAGTCCCTGCTCAAGTCCCTGCTCAAGTCCCTTTTCCAATCCTTCTTCGAGGCCTTTCTCCAATCCTTCTTTTCTGGCTCTTTCCAACACCATTTCTCTGATACCCATAGTTTCTATGTTTTCGGTGATTGTATCAATTACTTTGTCAAATTTAGCATTATATTCCGGATTGACAAAAGGGAGATATAACTGCAGGAAAATCAATAAGTCATTAATTTTTTTCTTCGGGAATCTTTTTCTGAATAGGTTTCTGAGTAAAGTATATTTGAGGCTATAAAGATCATGATCAGCAAGTTTCTTGGCCCTGATTGCCAGCAATGCGGTCAGAATTACTGAGGCAAATGGGTTCTTGCTTTTTTCCAGTTCAATCTCATTACATTCGGCAATTTTGTAAGTATTAAATTGAAAGGTCGCTTTCGTACCCATGAATTCATACTCATACAAGGCAGGCCTGTAATTTATCTTGCTATCGGTGAAGATAGCAATAACAGTCACAGGTTTGCTGAACTTATCCAGAATACGATAAAAGTAGGTAAACATTCTCCGTGCAAAATCTTTGTCATCATAACCTTGAATTTCTATATGTATCAAAACCCATTCTTCATCACCCGCTTTTGTAAAGACTTTGGCTAACTTATCTACAAACTTTGGAGATTGCATGTCGCCATTTCCGGGAAAAAGTTGTTCCAATTCCTTATCTAAGAAAATACCTCCCTTTTCTATATCAAAAATCTTATCTGCATTTGGGAAGAAGAAACGTAAGAAATCATCAAAGAGACTCTCCAAAATTCCTTTCCAGAGCGTATCGTCTTTTCTCATTGGGTTTATTTTTGATTGTTTATTTTCGTCATCTCCATGATTTAAGAAGAGGCCACCCGGACAGGCTTTTCTGACATCGGTTTATGCTTCTTCTTTACAAAAAGTATTAAAACAATACCTGCCACAATCAGCAACAAAGAAATAATTTCTGCCTGCGTGATGTGCAGTCCGAAAATATTATACTTATTTTCTACACGGATAAGCTCTATCAGAAAGCGTTCTATACCATTCATGATCAGATAAATGCCAAATAATAACCCGGGGATTCTGATTTTTTTACGAATAGACCATAGGATAGCAAAGAAAATAAGGCACATTGCCAATTCATAAAGCGGAGTGGGGAAAACAGGTATAGGAAGCATGGCGCAATGACCACCTATACATCCGGGGATGGGAATACCATCACTGTTTACGTTATGCGGATAGGTATATGCAAACAACCAGTTTGGAAGAAAATCTAAAAAACCCGGTTTCAAAAAGGAAGCATGCCTGACGTTGTCAAAGCTGCCGTAATGAGATAGAAAATAATTGCCGTATTGATGCAACGTTTGTTGGAAAGTTTGTGTGGCTTTCACCGCCCCCCCGATTCCGTTATTGGCATAAGCGCTGTTGAAGATCCCCCAGTCGCCATCGCCGGCCATGTGACAGCCTATTCTGCCCATGCCATAAGCCAGCATTAAGGCAGGTGCAAAAGCATCCGCCAGTTGCCAGCGGTCAATATGCTTTTTATAAGCATACCATAAAATAACTACAGCAGCCACGATTAATCCACCGTAATATGCCAGTCCGCTAAAAGAGAGAAAGCTTCCTAAAGGATCCTGCATATAGCTTCGCCAGTTTTCCAGGCTGTCGAATATTTTAGCGCCAATCAATCCTCCCACCGCCGCTATGACCACGAAGTCGCCAATCCTTTGATGTGGCCATACCATGACTGATTCCTGCTTGGGCTTCGGTAATTGGTGTTTCTTTTTATCCTGATAACGCAGATAAGCCAAAATAACCCCGAGAATGATACCACCTGTCACATTCCCTTCCATAGAAAGTATGAGATGCTGGGGATCGGCAGAAAATTCACTCCAGTGTAATAAAGCATACAATAATTTAAACCCGATTATAAATCCGATAACAAAATTCCAAACAAGTTCTTCAGTCGAAGCAGGCTTTCCAACCCAATGCTTATGCTCTTTACCTTTCAGCCATCCCATTTTCTCTCTACGCTTCATATCAAGCACCAGCACCCATGCCGACACGAAAAAAGCAACGGCTACAAAGAATCCAAAAGTTTGTACGGGTAAAGGGATATGAATGCCGAAAAGGCCTTTCAACAAATCTGAAATAGTGGGGTACATAGGCTATTTTAACTTAGATGAAATTTTTAAAGGTCAAATTTATAGTATATTTTTATGGGTTTCTTATACAAAAATGAATTTAGGGAATATTTGATAAAGTGGGTTCTTTCAAAATGAGGGAGCCATTTAAACATGTTTAAATAATTTTCAGATGAAAAAGGTAATATATCTATTTTTATGGGCGACACTCTTTGTCTTACCGGCTAAATCACAGACTGCTCATGTTACCAGCATTCTACAGGTAATGGATGTCCATAGCAGGAAATGTACGATTGTAAGAGAATTCCCTTACAGGATTGAAGCACCCTTCTGGACCAGAGACGGCAAATCGTTAATCTATAATAGTGGAGGCAAACTTTATCTTATTTCCACCGGTGGAAAGGGTAGGCCGGAAATGATTAATACCGGCTTTGCAGATCAATGCAATAATGATCATGTTTTATCACCGGATGGAAAGGAGATCGGGATTAGCAATCAATCAGAGCCAGATGGGAAATCACGGATTTATATCGTGCCTTTCAAAGGTGGAACGCCAAGATTAATCACTCCCAACGGTCCCAGCTATTTACACGGCTGGAGCCCCGATGGCACAACGCTGTCTTATTGCGCCGAACGTTCAGGGAACTTTGATGTTTACACCATATCGGTAAAAGGAGGACAGGAAATGAGACTCACTGACGCCCCCGGCCTTGATGACGGCCCCGAATATTCACCGGATGGGAAATATATCTGGTTTAATTCTGTCCGAACCGGTGTAATGCAAATCTGGCGAATGAATGCAGACGGATCTTCACCCACTCAAATGACGTTTACCCAGGATGTTTATTCCTGGTTCCCTCATGTTTCTCCTGATGGGAAAGAAGTGGTATTTCTGGCCTACCATAAAGGGGAAGTAGCTCCCGACCAACACCTGGCTGATAAGCAGGTAGAATTAAGGATAATGCCCGCGAATGGAGGCAAGCCTGAACCCTTGATACAACTTTTTGGCGGACAAGGCACCATGAACGTCAATTCCTGGTCGCCGGATAGTAAAAAAATAGCATTTGTCAGTTACCGGGTTGAATAAGGCCTGTAGTTTATATTCATCAAATAATCACCTCACACATCTGAACCCCGTATTAGAACTGCTGCTATCAGGTGTATTAGATGTCCTGGCTGCAACACGATAACGATTGCAATAGGAGTGATGGCACAAGAAAGAACCGCCTCGAATGACTTTAGCATTGCCTTCAGAAGGCCCTTGTGGGTTTACCCTTGTATCTCTTTGATGAAAATCAGGGCTAAACCAGTCATTACACCATTCCCACACATTCCCGGACATGTTATACAATCCAAAATTATTCGGCTTAAAACTTTTAGCCGGCGCCGTACCAAGGTAGCCGTCTTCCAAAGAATTATAATCAGGGAAATGCCCCTGCCAGATATTGCAACGATGCGCTCCACCGGGCGTTAATTCATCGCCCCATGGAAACTTTTTCTGCACCAATCCGCCGCGTGCAGCGTATTCCCATGCTGCTTCTGTTGGTAATCTTTTTCCAGACCATTGACAATACGCCATCGCATCATTCCATGACACATGCACGACCGGATGATCCATTCTTTTCAGGAGGTTACTTTCTTTTCCTTCCGGATGATCCCAGGTAGCACCGTTTATGGCGCACCACCAGGGAGCATGCGCTGCTACTTGCGGATGAGATTGCAGTATGACTTCCGGTAATAATCCGTAAAAAACAAACGACCATCCAAACCGTTCTGCATCTGTTTTATAGTGGGTATCTTCTATAAAGTCCTTAAAATTTTCATTAGTAACTGTGGTGGCATCTATATAAAATGAATCAACTGTGACTTCTCTCACCGGGCCTTCGCCATCTGCAGGAAAACCTTCTTTGTCATCGGTACCCATCATAAAATTACCGCCAGAGAGATGAATCATTCCTTCCGTTGATACTTTTTTATTCGCAAAAGAGACTGCGGTTCTTTCTACAGGTGATGAAGCCCGGGATACGGTACAACAGGACGATTTGGTATCAGGCATTGTTTATTTAAGAATTTTATTTAACTCATCCGGATCTCTTCGGGTATCCCAAACAAGCAGTATCTGGATTTGAGATTCAGTCTCCCTATAAAAAAGTTGATATTGCTTCATATTTTTAACCCTTACATTTTCAAAATCAGATATCCTTCCAATTTTTGGAAAATTTGAAATTAATTTGGCTGCCTCGTTAAAAAGGGTATTTAATTTCCTGCTATATACTTTAGAGCCTGTTTGTTGGTTCCAAAACTCAAAAATCTTCTGGCGACAATCCTTCGCCTCATTTGACCAAATTAATCTTTTAACCATTCTGAAAAATATTCTTCTACCTGATCATTAGTCAAATATTGTCCTCTTTCAATTTGTTCAATTGCCTTTGTAATCGCTCTTTTTTGTTTCTCAGAAATATCTACAGTTTGATAATCCTCGTCTTCAAGGTGTATCAAATGATAGACTTCTTCCAATATTTCTTTATTATTAATCCTGGAAATACTACTTATTAATTGCAATTTCAATTCTGAAGTGTTCATAAAGACATTTTTAAAGATCAATACTTTTCATTCTCATCTTATACAAAATTAAGTCTTTTATAATAATCTTCCAGTCGTCAATGGGTGCATCCCAAAATGTCGTCATTGCGCGGAGCGAGGAACCCCGCCTTAGTCGGGGCAGGCGAGCGACAAAGCAATCTCAAGTCTCAATGAGGAGATTGCTTCTCCCGCCCCAACGCACCAATCTCCCAAAGCGGAATCGTATGACGTTGCGACATTTTGGGATGCACCTTCTTCAAAATATCACTCTTTCTCAAACTCAAACCCCAGCTTCTTCAATCCTTTTTGCACTTCCGGGCAACTCATCAACAGTTTCCACAACATACCGCTTCGATAATTCTCAATCATCACTACTTCGGGCCCCTGATCAATGGCCAGATATTTTTGCGGATACCAGTCATCTTGTTCGCTAAAAGCGTCGTAAAATCCATAATAACCCCAGAGCTTATCATGCATTCGCCGGTTGGCGAACCAGTACCGCATTGCCCGCAATGATTTTTGTGGTGTATAAGGAATAGAAGAAATAGCAGCAGTAGGTGAAATAACGCCTAAGTCAGTTTTTTCTCCGGGAGCGTGCGCAGCATATCCTTTTACAGAGTAACTTGCTGTCAATCCCCAGTTGTCCGGCCCATAGCCTTTATAATGCAAAGGATTTTTTACACACCAGGTATAATTGATCAGTGTCTGATCTACGTTTTCCTTCCAGTAATTTGCATATTCGTCTTTCAGTCCATGCGGATTCAATCCAAGGTAAGAATATTGTGCCCAGAACAAAGGCCCGCCCATCGCCGCCGCCTGTCCCTGTCGGCGTAATTGCAAGACATACCCGTAATAATTAGTTGAGTCTTTAATCTTACCATTTTCAGCCCACCCCTCATGATAAACGGATGCCGGCACTCCATGCGCAGGTGATGAAGCGGCGAGGATGTAAGCGATTAGGCATTCATTATAACCGTGGATAGGAAAATTCATTTGCCATCCGTAGTCTGGACTCCAATGCCAATATAACACGTGCCCCCCTTTCATCCCTTCTACAGGGGGGACGGAGGGGGGCTGGGGGGCATACCAATTCCAGTCAACACCTTTCCAGAGCTTATCAATTTCATCTGCTAATTCTTTTTCTTGTTTATTTCCCTTCCTGAAATATTGTCTTGCACATAATAATCCCTGCACCATAAAAGCAGTTTCTACAATATCTCCGCCGTCATCTTTTTTGCTAAAGGGTTTTACTTTCCCCGTAGGCCCATACATCCAATGTGGCCAGGCGCCATGAAATCGATCTGCCGCAGCTAAGAAATGAACTATTTTTTTAATTCTGTCGAAGCCCTGCTTACGGGTAATAAATCCTCTTTTAATTCCTGCCAGGATAGCCATTATGCCGAAGCCGCTACCACCGGTAGCCACTACCTCCTTATCATGTTGTGGATAAATGCCATCCATATTGATGCGTTCGGGCGCCATGCCACTGTGCGGCTCAGCACCATCCCAGAAATAACGAAAGGCGCCTCGTTCGACCGTATCTAATAACGTGTTGTTGGATAAATTACCCTCTTGGGTAAAATAACTGGTTTTAGTGTTTTGATCAGGGGAATTTGATAAACAAAAGCTTGTTATCGTCAATCCAACAATGATTACACCTGCAGTGATAAAAAATAATTCCTTTTTCATTTGCTCATGAACTTATAAGTTAGCAAATCATCTTCATTTATTCTAATAAAAAAACAGGAATGCATACCGCTTTCTCGTCTCTCTGCAAAAGTTTGAACAAGCATACATCAGGCCTGCAATAAAGGAGCTTAAAATATCAACCATTAAGGACTTTAGCCTCATTGTGGCAGATAGTTAAAAGCCTATTTTTCATTTATTATCTCCCATCCATACTTTTTCATAAAATCATCAATTTCCCCTGAAAAAGTTTTAGCTCTGTGATGTTCTTCCTGATGATGTATATACCTTCTCACG
>SCQV01000280.1 GCA_004299085.1 Chitinophagaceae bacterium
AATGGTATAATTGGAACAATATTGCCAACCAAATAGACGAAAATATCCTTCACGGAAGAGTGGATTATTCGGATCATCATTCGGATATCTATCATGAACATAGGATTTGATTCCAGGCGTATTATTTTATCCATATAGAAAAACAATGATGGATATTTCCATTCTCTCCACTGATAACATCGAGTTGACTACTGGCTCCGCTGGTATGATAAGCGTTCTCAATGACTGAAATATCTTCATCCTCACTTTTATTATTAACAGGTTTGCCCTGTCCATTTACCATATTAACCAACATTAATCTTCTTGGAGATATACTAGCTTCGAGGTCCGGCAAATCATACGCGTTAAGTGACCCGGCTACAGTACTATAAAGGAAGTGAGGGCTATAAAAACGATCCATTACGATAGACCGGTAAGAGGACAGAGGACTAATAAGGCATATTCGTTTCAGAGTCGGGTCAAAAGCCGCGGCATATAACATCGGAGCACACATAGTCTCCCGGGCCAGGCCATATATTTCCTTTACATGCCGCTCCTTCTTCAATATATTTATAAGTCTGACAACATCTTCCGCCCTCACGCCAACAATACTTTTGCCGGTAAGTATTGAAAGATACCAAATGCTATATAATTTACTATCAATAAATGAATTACTTTTATAGTTATCATTGCCTAATTCTCCTACACCAGGCAGATCGGGAGCCAGCACGGTGAATCCGTTCCTCACAAACCACTCCATATCACCATTGGAGGCTTCCTCCGATTTTCCTTTAGGGTTTAAACAAATCACAGCCTTCCCATTAGGCTTATCCGGTATTGCCAGCAGATAGGGGATGACATCATTGCCTTCTCCCTTTACGAAATACTTTTCGATCACATAATCACCTTCATCATAACGGCCGGTAAAGACAGGGCTATGATAGGCGGCTGGTTTTTCATACCCCGATAAAGCCTTTGCTGCTTTTAATACTTTTGAGAGATCTTCAGGATAGTCTTTCCTTAAAGATTGTAATCTATTTTCGCATCTTTCAGCGTCTTTTAGATTTAAGCTAAAAACTGTTTCTGCTCCTTTGATAGCGGTGACAACCTGGCCTGTACTGACAACTTGCAAATCCTCGTCAGGTAAGGGTTTAATATCTAAATCTTCAGAATCTCCGGGGTTATCCAGATATTTTTGAAAAAAAGCATACATCGCTTCTCTGTTCTTTTTAATAAAAGCATGGGTAGTATCAGCCTCCACTCTATAAAAGTTGGAACTTTTACCATAAGCCTTAAATATACGGGATACTTCCTTCGCCGTTTCTATGGAGCCTTGAATGGGGAAAAAATCTCTGGAAGCCGTTATCATCATAGTAGGTTTGGGCGCTCTCACTTCCAATAGATCGGGATGATCTATACCGCTGGAAATCTCATGGAAAAGATTTTGTTCGGCATCCTGAGGACCTGCAGCCTGAATTAATCTGGTAAAATTTGTAATATATCTCTCCGGTGCAGCAGCATAAATCCTGTGATCAAACGCTGCAATATAAGCTGTTTGAGTTCCACCGCCCGATCCACCGGTTATTCCAATTCTGGAGGGATCCACTTCTTTTCTTGTCAACAGATAATCAACGGCCCTTATGCCATCCCATATCTCATATCTGGCCTGTGAGCTCCCGGTAATAAAGGCCTGGGCTCCGGCGTATGAATGTTCCTGCGTCATGCCTCCGACAGTGGATTTGTCCGTTTTTGGATCATAATATTGAATGCGCTCCCCTTCTCCTACCGGATCAAAAGCAAATACAATAAATCCTTTCTTTACTAAATTCAAAATCCCATGTTGGTATATATCGCTCCGATAAGCTCCAATGACATGGCCACTGCAATAAATGATGGCCGGCGCTTTTCTTTTTAATCCATTCGGGATAAATAGTGAGGAAGTAACATAGAATCCGGGTTGCGATTCATAGAGTATGTTTTCTATCGTATAACCATCCTCTTTTATTGTCTTCATAATCTTAGCATGGAGGGGCGTTTTTTCAGGGAATGGCCCTACCATATTCATCAAAGTTCTCCTAACCCACTGCTGCCGTTGCTCCCAGTCAGGCAATGTATGAATATGAGAAACGATACTATCTCGTTTTGCCAACTGTATATATGCCTGATCCGCTAAGTAATGATATAACGAGTTTGATGCATCACTGAACTGATGCCAATTACCAATAACGTCAAATTTATTCTGGCCATATATTCCGGTACTTGTCATCATTACCAAAAAAAGGCAGAGAATTGATTTGCTCAGTTTTGAATATATAGAAATTGTTGTGAATCTCATTGAAAAATAGTTGTGAAAATTTTGGTAAGTGATTTCTTGTTTTTTATCTTCAATCTTTTATCTTTAAAGATACCATGTCATATACATTTAAAGCAGGAACTGTAAACCTGACTGAATTGCCTGTGATATTAAATGCCAAATCCTGTTCTTTTATTTGGTCAGGGGACCAGAGCTGTACACTTTTAACCGGCATATTCTCCTGAAGCTGAATGCTAACCTCCATATTGGTCACCTCCTGCTGACGGCTTACATCGTAGTTGAGTAAATGAAGAATAATTGTCCCATCTTGTTCATGTCTCATTAACTCTGCAACCACAGTCTGTGGCGCTTTCAAATCAAGCGATAAAGCGTCTCCGCTTGCCCACTTTACATCATCCACTAACGCTTCCCAGTTCTTTGGCAAATGCCAGTACTCGCTCGTCATATCCGCCGCTAAGGGTTTAGGCTTTTCAGGAATTACCTCGGGTACATATACCACCCTGCCTTTACCGGCCTCGTGCCTTTCAGTGGCTACCGCTAATAAAGGTTCGGGGTATTCGGGAGATTTACTGGGCCTGGTCTCATTGGGCCATTTGGGAGCTGCCACCGTCAGAATGTCTTTGAGCCCGAATGCCGACCTTCTCCGATGAGGAGGTTTATATAAAGAACTATGTTCAGTAATCACCAATCCGCCCCCTTGACGAACGAACGATTCTATTTGTTTTACCTGTGAATCACTTAAAGATTCCTGATCTGCCAGAACGAGCACTTTATATTTCGATAAATTATGCAGGTCCTGGTCAAATATCATATCCCAAAGCAGGTGCCCCTGAATCACCGTTTGTTCAAATAAAAGTGTGCTCTGATAGGGGCGGCCACTGTTATGAGCCATGGTAGCGTAGGTGTGTAATATGGCCACGTCAGCAATATTATCCACTGACCGGTAAAATGCATCAAAGTGTTTAAGATAAAAACGGATATACCGGCGATAAACCTCTTCCATCTCTGAGCCTGCCAACATATCTCCTACAAATCCCAGGCATTGACGATTAAAAGTCATCGCCTCCGCCATTTTAAGTGGACTTGTATTAGTATAGGTGAATACCTTATTATTTAGTTGAATGTATGCTTTATAGGTTCTGATTTGGGAAATTAATATGTCATCATCTGTCACATAAGATTCGGTACCCGCTTCAGTCCAGGCGATATCCATAGATTTCAACAGCCGGGGATAATCTATGCCCTGCTGCCACATGGTATTGAACCCATTAAATCCACTGGAAGGATTATGCTCAATCACTATGCCCGGGTTCAATTGAGAGGCATACTTTGTCAAATCTTCACAGAAATCTGCTAATTGCTGGCAACGAAAATCTATCCAGGCTTGTCGCATAGGGTCATTGATAACGGCAAAGGATTGGTCGCCAATAGGCGTTTCAACATAAGTCATATCACTAAATCCAAACTTCATTTTCCGCTCCTCATCGGTATATTTATTATTCAGATAGTTTAAGAAATTTGCTTTCGCCAGTGGATGTTGAAAAACCTCCGCTATTCCCCGTAAACTCGTGTTGTCGAAATGAAGGAGGTCGGCGCCAAAATCTTTGACAGCAATCCTAATCACTTTTTTCAGGTAATCCATATACTCCGGTACCATAAAATAAGCCAGTTTTCTGAATTCTTCATCCCCGTAAGTCGCAGGCCGGCCTAAATAAGGAGGTACAAACCAACTTTTCGCTTGTGGCTCCTCTAATAAAAATGTTTCATATCCGATGGTGCTTCCAATATATACACCCACCCTGATGTTATATTTATGGCAGTACTCAGTCAATTGCAAAGCATCTTTTATGTGATCTTGCTCTGCTTTCAATCCAAATCCCTTATAGAAATGGATAATGGCCAATGTAACTCCTATATCGGCTAATCTTTTTACCGTATCTTCCTCCTGTTGCTTCTTATAGGTGTCCATAAACCAGTCGGGATTACCATCCTGGCGGCGAATATGGTAAAGAGGAAAGGAATCCCAACAACCGACCATAATGATGGGCTGTGTTTTTAACCATTCTTTGGACTCTTTCGGAATATGCTGTAATTTATCGAGATGCAGGGGCGCCAGCGGCGCAAGTGCTATGCTTGCCATTCCCAAGGAAGTATTTTCAATAAAATTTCTACGGCTTATTTTGTCTGTCATGATATTATTTTGATATGGTTTTGATATGGTTAATATTTGAATTTATAGAATAAGGCTCTTTATTGACCCACAAAACGTTCCTCCGGAACGTTGATTGTCAACCACCATTCTATTTTTTACCTACTATACGTTCCTCTGGAACAACTGTCGTTCCAGAGGAACGCATTATGGGTAATAGGTATAAATCAATATATGTAAATGTTCCTCCGGAACATTTCGTGACAAATTGGGGGTATTTAAACGCCTCTTTCTGTAAATTTAAATCTTCCAGAATAATTTCCTTTTATATAAAAAATGAAGGAACCAAAACTCTAATAAGATGATGCCGATCCACAGAAAGGTCATCTGCCAGATATCAGGTATTTTATCCAATATCCCTCCAAATAAATATTTTGCAGAAGAACCAAAGTCAATGATCCCGTGAGATACCAGATAGATAAGAATGGAATTCATACCCAGCCAGATAAACGGGGTACTCCATTTATCAAATTTCCATACATCAATTATCAGGTAGAAGATTCCCAGTAACAAAGCGCTCCAGCCGCCGCAAAAGATTACAAACGAACTGGTCCAGATATTTTTATTAATGGGCATCACAAAATTTCCAAGGAGCCCAACAATGAGAAGAGCAATACCTCCTGCTAAAAGAAAGGTAGCCTTTCGTGTAGGAGTACATTTATTATCGGGTAGCCGTAACAGTAAACCTGCAAATACGCCCAACATGACTGTTCCAATGGCAGGTAAGGTTGAAAGGATTCCTTCCGGATCATAACTGCCGCGTAATACCAGGCCCGGAAGGATGGAGCGATCAATATAGCCCGAAAGATTACCCTCCGGGGTTAAAACACCGGCGCCAAAGCCGGGAACGGGAATCAATGTCATAATAAGAAAATACCCGACCAGAATGGATAGGAGGATAGCCAATTGCTGTTTCCAATTAAAGTTCATATAAATAATCGCTGCAATAAAGCAACTAATACCGATTCTTGCTAATACACTCGCAAAACGAGTTTGATCGTAAGCCTTGAAAGCTAAATCGCCATTGATGATCAGTCCCAGTAGTATAAGAATAATGCAACGTTTAAGTAATTTTAAATAAATTTTCTTTTTTTCTGCCCGTCTTTCATCTTCCTGAACTTTCTCTAACCGTCTCCCAATAGAGAAAGGCATTGCCACGCCCGCCACAAACATAAACAGAGGAAAAATCAAATCATAAATGGTAAAACCATTCCATCTGCTATGAGTCATCTGAAGACTTAACCAGTTAAAAAATCGAAAGTTCGTTGCATTGGAAAGACCGTGTGAAAGACTATCTCCGCCTACAATCCAAAACATATCAAACCCCCGGAGGGCGTCCAACGATTTTAAACGATTAGACAATGTTATAGTATTGCTCATTGATTATTGTTTAAAAAGAAATTGGTATTTCTTATATAATTCTACAGCGACTGTAACCGGATTTCCTGTAGTAGTATCCGGATAATGATTTGGTGTTATCACCCAGTTCCATTCCCAGTCTTTTATATGTTCATCAAACGCATTTAGGTCCATCGGCTTATTTTCTTTTAAACTCAACAGTGCTTTTTCAAAAAATTGTTCCCAACGTGGTTTATAAAAACTGTTAAGCATACCGGACCATTGTTTGCAGGCATATTCATGCAGCGTTGCATTTTTATCACTCCACAAGGTAATTTGAAGTTTTGCATTACGCTCAAATTGAGCTTTCTCTTCAGGCGTGCTGCCCAGGCTTCGTGCATCCTTGATCCATCTGCCAAGTAAGAACTCTTTTCGCGTTGCCAATAGATGATCCATATCAGAAATTAACGCCAGAAACTGTTGGGATTTATTTTTAAATGAATCTGAATCGTCCTGATAATATGCCCTGGCGATTTCTTGCTGTAACCGGTCTGCATAAGTCCCCAGGACTTGCCTGGTAAGATCTACCAGATCATATTGAAATCCATCGCTATTTTTTAAAATAGTAGCATTGTCAATAAATAATTTCCATGCCGGCAAAACATCTTTCAGCTTATAATAAGTTTCTGTTTTCGTCCATCTGGAATCTTTATTAAAAGTGGGCCGGCCTGTGATAATAGATTCCGGCGCCCCCTCTGAACCATCTCCATTATAGATAGTTCTTCGCAGGATTTGCCAGGCCGTATCCAAGCCCGGAAGTTCTCTGCCATATCGCTGATAAGCATATTGTGGTAGCCATTTATCAAGGTTGATTGGATTTGTTCTCCAAACATTATCCATCATCAGCTCATACATCACAGGATTTTGTCCTATCCCTTCAGGAGTTAATCCAATACCGGAAATATTTCCCGCGTTGTTATTATGAAGCACGCTCGCCGGAGTTTCTGCAATAGTATCCATGCGTCCAAACATCCCTACATTGCCACCGAAGTTAAGCAGCATGCACCAAATCCAGGGCTTGCCATAATAGGCATCCGTTCTGTTCCAAACAGGCCTGGTTTCACTCCATAAATCCAATAAAATCATTTTATTATCTGGTATGGCATGGAGCAATGCCTCCATTTGAGATTTTTGCCAAAAGGAGGGATTGTTCACGAACAACCATCCTTGCATAACCCAGATAGCCTGGCTGTCCACTTTGGACATAGAATGATAAACTGATTTACTGACATTACTTAAAAAGCTGGAATCATTGGTTGGTGGCTTATTCTCATTAAAGACATCAGCAGCATAATAATGATCGGTGCCATAAGTCGAAATAAGATCTTTCATGAACAAAGTGCCTATTTTTACGAACATAGGATCAGATGGATCTAACAAATCTGTATAATAACGCCCGCCCCATTGAAGTTTTTTTACTTGAGCATTAGGATATTTCTCTTTAAAACTTGGAGGTACATGCCCTGTAAATGCCGGTAAAATAGGCTTCATCCCCAAAGACCGTTCCCTTGCAAGTATCTTTTTTTGAAGGGATTCCCGGTAACTCATAAATGATGTAGAAAGGGGACCGCCAAGTCCATCAAGATTACCCATCCAGAACCAGGCGAAATAACTGGGGCCGGGAAAAAATTTATTCAGATCTTTCTGACTGAAACCTAATTGTTGATAGACTTTATCCCATATAATATTCTGTCCGGTAAGCGCTAACGGGAAATTGATACCATGCAAAGCCATCCAGTCAATTTCTTTTTCCCAACGTGCCCAATTCCACCAGGCCATTGAATAACTAAAAGTACAGTAATTCAAATAATAACGGTAATCATAAGGAGTTGACCGTTGTATCTTCCCTTTAATAGCTGGTAAAGGATTGGGTAAATGTAAATTGGTTCCATCCCAGGTGATCTGGCAATGGGCATAATTTTTCAGATAATAGTATAGCCCACCGGCCACCGCTACTCCGGTATTTCCACTAATCAAAATCTTACCATTATTGGATGCTAATGTAAACTGATCTTTATTTCCTATAGCAGGGGAATATTTAATTTCAAACTGTTGCCAGTGATTTGGAACGGTCCGTTTGATTAAAGCTATGATGGCGGTTTTATTGAAACCCTTATCCGAGAGGTTCTGAGAAATACCCTGACAATATCCCAATAAAATGAATAAGATAAGAATGAGGATATGCCTGAATATTTGTCCGAACCTCGAATTATAACAAGTACTCATACTTTATATTTAAATAATGATGCCTTTACTTTATTCATAGTGCTATGTCAAATATAAAATGACGCAAAAGATATCCCACGAAGCCCTGCCTACCGGACAGGCAGGCACAGAGGACACAAAGCAGAGCCCTTGCCTTTGCCGTCAGGCAGGTTTGTGGGCTTTGTGCCTTTGTGGGAAATCTTCTGAATAATGTTTGACGTAACACTAGCACAATTTCCCCTTTAAAAAGACTGATTTAACCCGTAGATGATCATCTAAAAGGACTAAGTCAGCCTCTTTCCCTTCCGCAATAGATCCTATGCTATGTTCTACATTCATAATCCTGGCAGGAGTTAAACTCATCATTCTAATAGCTTCCACTAATGAGATCCCTGCATTTAAAACCATAGTCCTTACCAACCGGTCAGTAGTAGCTACGCTCCCTGCGAAAGAGGTCCGGTCCGGTAGCTTGGCCACACCATCTTCAATGATAACCTTCAGCCCGTCTGATTTCGAACCCAGCATGCTTTCCGTAACATCTGTTCCCGCAGCACGCATGGCATCAGTTATTAAAGCAATGTTGTTTGTTCCTTTTATTTTATAAATCAGTTGAAGTAACGGGACGGGTAAATGCACCCCATCGGCAATCATTTCAACATCTATTCCATCATTCAGATAAACGCCCTCTATCACACCGGCGTAACGCATGGCATGACGCCTGGTTACTCCCGACATGGAAGAATAAAAATG
>SCQV01000027.1 GCA_004299085.1 Chitinophagaceae bacterium
GATATTGATATTAGCTACTTACGTGTTAGTATTGGTTCTTCCGATCTGAATGATCATACATTTTCTTATGATGACCTTCCTCCAGGAAAAACGGATCCCACGCTTAAGCATTTTAATCTGGCCGAAGATAAGAAAGATGTCATCCCGGCTTTAAAAGAAATATTAGCTATTGATCCCTCTATTAAAATATTAGGCTCCCCCTGGTCTGCTCCGGTGTGGATGAAGACCAATCATAATATTCAGGGAGGGATGTTGGAGAGAAAGTATTATCCTGTATATGCAAAATATTTTGTTAAATATATCCGGGCGATGAAAAAAAATGGAATAACCATTGATGCTGTCACTATTCAGAATGAACCGTTTAATAATGGGAACACGCCCAGTATGCAGATATTTGCAAAGCAAGAGCTTGATTTTGTAAAAAACTATTTAGGCCCGGCATTTCAAGCGCAAGGTATCCGAACAAAAATTATCATCTATGATCATAACTGTGATGCACCCGAATACCCAATCTCTATATTGACCGACACTGAGGCCAGAAAATATATTGATGGTTCTGCCTTCCATTTATATGCAGGCAACATTAGTGGATTAACAAAAGTGCATCATGCATTCCCCAGAAAGAATGTGTATCTCACTGAAATGATGGCAGTGAGCTTTGGAAAAACTTTTCCTCTTGCATTACCGGAAAGCAAAATTGTAATAGGCGCGATGAGAAATTGGAGCAAAAATGTAATTCTATGGAACCTGACGGCGAACTCACATTTTGAACCTCACACTAATAACGGTGGATGCAGTATGTGTCAGGGAGCCATTACTATTGATAAGAATCAGGTATCACGTAATATAGCCTATTATATGATCGCGCATGCTTCAAAGTTTGTGCCTCCTCATTCTGTTCGTATTGGTACTAATACCAACGACTCTCTTTCCAACGTAGCATTTCGTACTCCCACGGGTAAAATAGTATTGCTGGTTGCTAATGTAAGCGATTCTACACAAAAGTTTAATATCATTTATAAAGGGGAAGAAGTGCAACCTGAATTGGGAAAAGGAGAAGTTGCCACTTTTGTATGGTGATAAACACCTATTTATAAACATAGGATAAAAATAAATAACGTGATAAAATTTGTCAGCTTTTATCTTTTATGCGGATTGTTTTTGGCACCATTCAATCATTCGGGTATGCTTCATCCGAAGCATGAACCAAAAAGAATGTGCAAGGCGAAAACGATAAATGGTATTGTTGAAGGAATTATAGATTCCAATGGAATCCGTTCTTTTAAAGGAATACCTTATGCGCAACCTCCTGTAGGAGATTTGCGTTGGCAACCGCCACAACCGGTCAAAAACTGGAAAGGGATTAGGAAAACCTTGCATTTTGGACCGCGCCCGATGCAAAATCTGGTTTACAGTGATATGATATTTCGTTCCAAAAAAATGAGTGAAGATTGCCTTTATCTCAATATTTGGGTACCAGTAAAAAGGGAAAAAACTTTGTTACCCGTCCTGGTTTATTTTTATGGCGGTGGATTTATGGCGGGTGACGGTTCAGAGCCCCGTTACGATGGGGAGAGTATGGCCAGAAAAGGCATCATCATGATTACTGTCAATTACCGATTAGGCGTTTTTGGGTTCCTTGCTTTGCCATCACTCACTACAGAGTCTGCTCATCATGCTTCAGGAGATTATGGGTTACTGGATCAACATGCTGCCCTTCTCTGGGTACAGAAAAATATTGCTGCCTTTGGAGGAAATCCTCATGAGGTTACTATTGCCGGGCAATCCGCGGGTTCTATGTCAGTAAGTGCCCAAATGGCATCGCCCCTTTCGAAAGGACTGTTTGTACGGGCAATGGGAGAAAGTGGTTCAGTACTTGGCAACCTGGTTCCACTTTCCCTGGCAGTAAGGGAGCAGCAGGGAATCCGGTTTATGAAAATGTCAGGAGCAAAAAACCTTACTGAACTGAAGGAAATATCTGCAGATAGCCTCTTGAAAATTTCAGCCAATCCCGGTTGTCCTCACTTTGGGCCAACAATAGATGGTTATTTCCTTCCTGAATCACCCGAAAAGATATATTATACGGGGCTACAAGCAAATGTTCCCTTGCTGGCCGGATGGAATTCTGCAGAAATTAATTATCACAGTTTGCTTGGGAAGGAAGCGCCAACGCCCTCATATTATAAAAAGATTATACAAGGTATTTTCGGAAAGTATGCCGAAGCGGCCTTGAAACTATACCCCGGGGCCACTAAAGAGGAAGTAATCCGGTCAGCCACTGATCTCGCGAGCGATCGCTTTATTGCCTATGCTACATGGAAATGGATTGACATTCATAGTAAAACAGATGGTAAACCTGTTTATCGTTATTTTTACAGCCACTCATTGCCTCCTTTAAGAAACGATTCGGCTGCAAACGAGATACGGTTATTAGGCGCACCACATTCGGCAGAAATTCCGTATGCTTTAGGTAATCTATACCTGATTAAAACGTATGACTGGACAAAGACAGACTATCACGTCTCCGCTATCATGCAGGACTATTTTGTTAATTTTATTAAAACCGGCAATCCTAATGCCCCGGGGTTGCCCGAATGGCCATGGCTTCAAAGCAGTATTCCTAAGGTAATGGTTATTGACAATCATTCTGAAGCAGTGCCTGAAAAAAATCAAAGACGCTATCTTTTTTTAGATGAGTTTTATCATAATAATTAAGTAGAAAGAAGATTCTGTATTAATTTTTATCTGCCAAGATTTAAATTTTCCTTTCAGTGTTTACTCATTCTACTGCCGAGCAACAATAACGCATTCAACACAAACTCATCTTATATCTTATTAGTGAAAATATAAGAGAGAGTCCTGTTAGTTGTATCTATTTTATGTTAGTAATCCATGTCGTTATGACCCATGTTAATTCTTTTAATCTTTAATTCTTTTCATGATTTCCAAACATGCTCTGCTGTTGTGATAAGGGCATTTCCAAAGTCCGGCTTTATCCTGACCTTTCATGATGGTATGATCAACTTTTATACCCCAGTACCATTCGCCATCTGGTGACTTAATATATTGCCGGATGAATTGCCATGACCTATATGAAAGACGGAAATATTTCTCATTACCTGAATTCTGAAAAGCATTCAAAAAACCTACCATAGCTTCAGCCTGAGGCCACCAATGCTTTTCTTTCATGAAACTATTTCCTTCTTTTTCATTCCATAAACCTCCATCCTCATCCACTCCATCTATAACAGCATCGGTAATTTGTAACGATAATTGTTTGATTTGATCAATAATGACTTTATCTTTAATAGCTTCTGCTGCTTCCTGTAATAGCCATGACGCTTCTATATCGTGGCCAAAAGAGATGATGGTTGATTTCGGATTCCAATATTCATCAAAGAATAAAATGAGATGATGATTTAACGAATTAATAATATGGTCTGTAAAATCTTTAATTAAGAATATTATCTTTTCTTTCAGCGTATTGTCCTGCCATATTCCGTACAAATTAGTATAAGCTTCTAAAATATGCAGATGCGTATTCATGGTTTTTTTTTCATTGCTGTCTTTCTCACTGAGCCTCATATCGTGAATCTCATTCCAGTCCCGCGTAAAGGCATCAATATATCCGGTGTGCTTAGACTCAAAGCTGTGTTTTTCGATATCCTGGAATAATTGCATAGCCCCAATTTTTGCTTCTTTCAATTTATTTATCTTGTGATATTCACTTAAGGCATAAATAGCAAAAGCAGTGGCATAGATTTGCTTTTTTGTATCTAAAGGATTACCCAAATAATCTACTGTCCAATACAAACCACCGTATTTCTTGTCAATAAAATGAGCAGTTAAATAATCATAAGCCCGTTCTGCAAGTTCAAGATATTCCAGATGATGAGTTTGATTATATGCCGCCGAAAAAGTCCATAAAATACGGCTATTAAGGACACTCCCTTTCGGGGCAATGGAACTTACTTCATTGTTTTCATTGATTTGCCCGTAAAATCCGCCGTTTATATTATCTACTGCATGGTTGGCCCAGAATTGCAAAATCTGATGCAATTCTGCCTGTGCTTCTGATTTATATTGTTGTTGCAAGATTCCCATTTAATTTTCGTTTTTCTGATAATTCAGCGGATATTTCTGCTACCTTTTTTTCAGATAGCGGATAAAGTGCAATGAAAATGACAGAAAGTAAAGCACCGATGGCCGGCAAGAAACTGAGCATAATACGAATCCCGTTTTGGGCTTCCACTCCCTGAACTACGTTAGCTTTAAAACCAAAAATTGCCAGCAGCCAGCCGGTAAGTCCTCCACCAATGGTCCAACCTAATTTTTGTGACATGGAGGAAGATGAAAATATCAGCCCTGTTGCACGTCTGCCGGTTTTCAATTCAGAGTAATCGGCAATATCTGCATACATAGACCATAACAAAGGAAATATTATACCGGCACAAAAGCTGATAAAAAATTGAAAAACAAATATCAGTATTAGCTGTTCCTTCCCAAACCAATAAAATATTACACTTAATATTGTTGCCATACTCATGGCGCTTAAAAAGGTATTTTTCTTCCCGATTTTATTTCCCACCGGAGAAGCGAGTATTACTCCAATAATATTGGCAGCCTGTCCTAATACAAGATATAGCGTAGAGTAAGAAACCATAATGCTTCCCAATGTAAAAGCAGTAATGTCTTCAATGACATACTTGAAATAATACAGGGTAGCTCCATCACGAATGGAATTAAATACTAATGCAGCAATTCCTGAAACCAACAATATCCACCATGGTCTGTTTTTCCAGAGGTCTTTTATATCTTTTTTTAAATCCGGCGACTCTTTTTTGAGGGGAGCCACTCTTTCTCTTACTCCGGCAAAACAACCGAGAAACAATAAGATGCATAAAACAGCAATTACTCCAACACCCATTTCCCATCCACGTTTCAGGTTAACTTCTCCACCTCCCATTTTACTGAACAGGCTTACCATCGGCTGTATCAAAGCAATTGCAATAAGGCCTCCCGCAAATGCAAATGCCATTCTAAAAGAAGCGATCGTGTTTCTTTCTCTGGGGTTGGAAGAAATTACCCCCAGCAAGGAGGCATAGGGAACATTGATTAAAGAATATATCAGCATCATGAGAGAATACGTGATATAGGCATAAATTAATTTCCCGGTATAGGCAAAATCAGGCGTGGTGAAGGTTAATACTCCTATTACACCGAAAGGTATGGCTACATATAGCAGGAAAGGCCGGAATTTCCCCCATTTTGAATTAATCCTGTCAGAAAATGCCCCTACTACCGGATCAAAAAAAGTGTCCCAAATCCGGGTCACAAAAAACATAGTACCGACCGCTGCTGCCGTAATGCCAAATACATCGGTATAAAAAAACAACAGGTACATGCCAAAGAGCTTCCAAAACATAGAGGAAGCCATATCCCCAAAACCGTAAGATACTTTTTCTCTCAGCTTTATTTTTCTTGGCATTTATTGTTCTTTATCAGGCTTGTTAGGGTTTTTACTGACATGCTGGAGCGGTATCCATCCGGCGCCGTGTTCATGCAATAATCTATTAATTGATCAATGGATGAAGTGGCCACATGTAATCTGGTATCGCTGGAAGCGTAATATATAAAAACTTTACCATCCTCATCACAAATCCAGCCATTAACAAAAAGGACATTAGGAACATCTCCAATTCTTTCTTCTCCTTCAGGGGCCATAAAATATCCTGCAGGTTTGTAAATAATTTTAGTCGCCTCCTGTAAATCCGTCATAAACATATAGAGAACATAACGCAGCCCCGCAGCAGTATTACGAACACCGTGAGCTAAATGCAGCCAGCCATACTTTGTTTTTAACGGAGCGGGCCCTAACCCATTTTTTGCCTCATATACGGTATGGTAAACCTTATTATCAATTACCCGCTCCTCAGTAATTAGAGCATTCTCCATACTATCACAAAATCCTATACCAATACCCCCCCCTGCTCCGGTCTCAATAAAACCGTCCTGAGGACGTGTATAAAACATATATTTTCGATTTACAAATTCCGGATGTAATACCACATTTCTTTGTTGTGGAGAACCGGTTTTTAAATCAGGTAGTCTTTCCCATAATTTCAAATCTCTCGAACGTACGATGCCACATTGTGCTATGGCAGCCGATTGATTTTGTATTCGACATTGAGGGTCTTGACGTTCTGTACAAAACGTTCCATAAATCCATCCATCTTCATGCTGGACAACCCGCATATCGTATATATTTGTATCGGGAGTTTCGATTTCAGGTATTTCTATCGGATAATCCTCAAATATAAAATTGTCAATTCCACTATTGCTTTTGGCTATAGCAAAGAATGATTTGCGGTCCCATCCCTCGACTCGCGCAACCAGCACATAATTATTTTCCCATTTAATTGCTCCGGCATTGAAAACCGCATTGATCCCAAACCTTGTCATCAGGTGAGGATTAGTATCAGCGTTTAAATCATACCGCCAGAATATCGGAGTATGCGCTGCTGTAAGTACAGGATATTTATAACGTGAGAATATGCCATTACCTAAATCTTCCATTTTATTCGGTCTGTTAATCAGTTCGCTATACGCATTCTGTAATTCTGTTAACCGTTTATCAAAATTCATAAAAGTTGGCTTATTAATTGATTCGTTCAATGATAATAATAAGAAAGCACTATTGCCACCCAGGCATTTGGTCAAGTGTTATTACATCCGGGGCATTATAAAGTGATTTGATTTGATCTATAGTATTGCTACTGAAAGTAAGTTCTGACCAGCTCATGAAGAAAGTCCATTTTGGCTGTGCCTGAAGGACAATTTCCGTAGGCAAAGTAGCACATTCGCCTATAGCTATGGGTTTGCCGTCTGCTGCGTTGACAACAGCATTATATTTATCCATTGTATATCCGCTTTTATCATACACATCAAATGCCAATATATCCCAGTAATTATTCCCCGGATTATATTCCTTCAATGCACTTTGATAACCTGGAAGATCCTGGATATCCCATTCCCATATTAAATTGGTAAGTCCCTTAGTATTGGTCATGTAGTCATGCATGATCTGATATAATTTAAGTGTTCCATTCGGGCCGGGCCTGCCGCCCCACCAAAAAGCTCCCTGGTTCATTTCATGCAAAGGCCTCCAAAGTACTTCTACACCATGCTCTTTTAGGAATTGAAGATAAACACAGATATTATCTATCATAGATTTCCATTTTTTGTTCAGAGGTGTTCCATCAGTAATTAGTTCGTTCCATTGTGCATCTGTTAACTTGCTCAATACACCAGTGGTGTCATAGCCACAAGGAGTGGATAAGGCAGGATTGCATAGATGCCACATAATTTGAACAACAGATCCCTGTTTCCATTCTTTTAAGGCTTCATTAATCATATCCTGACGATTATCAATATTGTCCCGCTCAAAAAGGAAATCTCCACTCCATAAACCAGGATATTTTCCGGTTACCGCATAGATAGAATCAGTCCACCTTTCCGGCTCTACATTAGGCTCACGATTATGGATTCCGGCAATAGTTTTATGCCCTGAAATACTATATAGATAATTCAGAACTTCAAATTTTGTTTTACCTGTGTCTGCCGGTTTGTTAATGCTTATGGGAGTAGAGGAAGGCACCTCCTTTTTGTTACAACTTATAAAAGGAGCTAATAATAGAAATACGATGAATCTCATAATTTGGATGATTATTATGGTGTAAAGGTAAAATGACCGCATAGGAAAAGGTTAGTATTATTTTATCAGAAAATAACATAATTTCGACTATCTTTTGCTTGATTAAGCTTATAGGTATTGGCATTGTTGTAAATTTATCACAGAAAATAAAAGTTTAATGCAGTCTGAACTATTCCACGAGATAACTCCGTTGAAGCAATCCGATTGTTTTTGGGTTGCAAAACGCCTCAAGTCTTGCTTTGATTTCCCATTACATTATCATGAGGAATATGAGTTGAATTTTATCAGTAATGCTAAAGGAGCCCAACGGGTAATTGGAGACCATATAGGGGAAATAGACGACTTAGAATTGGTACTTGTAGGGTCTAATCTGCCGCATGCATGGTTTACGAATAATATGAATAGCAAAAGAGTGAATGAGATTACCATTCAATTTCATAAAAACCTGTTTAGTGATAAATTTCTCAAGCGAGATCAATTAAGCTTTATCAGGATCATGTTAGAAAAATCTAATCAGGGTATTCTGTTTTCCACGGAATCAACCATGCATATTATGCACAGGTTGCGAGATTTGAACCAAAAGTTGGGCTTTGATTCAGTACTTGAATTGATATCCATCTTAAACTTTCTTTCTCGTTCTGTCAAGATGACATTACTCTCTGATTCAACTTTCAACAATGTAAATAAATTTAACTATAACAGCCGGCGAATCGAAAAAGCGCTTGCATTCATGGATCAGAATTTCGACAAGACAATCACCCTTTCTGATGTTGCGAAGTTAAATAATATGACGGACTCTGCTTTCAGCCGGTTTTTTAAAACACACACAGGAAAAACCTTTTTGGATATTCTGATTGAAAAAAGACTAGGGCATGTTTCACGCCTGCTGATTGAAAGTCCCTTATCAATTGCGGATATTGCGGAGCAATGCGGATTTAATAATATATCAAACTTTAATCGTCTTTTTAAAAAGAAAAAGGGATTTACTCCTAATGAATTTAGAGAGGAATACAGTAATATAAGCCGGATTTTTATTTAGTTTCGATATTTTCAATAACCCTTTATTTATGAGGCCAAATTTGTTGCATGAAATAACCCCGCTTACAGAAAATGATTGCTTTCTATTCTTTGCCAGGGAAAAAGAGACTTTCGATTTCCCATTACACTACCATGAAGAATTTGAGATTAATTTTATCTCTCATGCAAGCGGAGCCCAAAGAATAGTTGGATCTCATGCAGCAGAAATAGGAGACATCGAATTGGTTTTAATTGGGTCTAATCTGCCACATGTATGGCTTACCCATCATTGCCAGTCGAGAAAAATTGAGGAGATTACCATTCAGTTTCATAAAGACTTTTTAGATGATAATTTTTTAGCAAGGAATCAACTTTTATCCATAAAAAGGATGTTCGAAGAATCGGCACGTGGTATATTATTTCCTGAAACAATCACTTTGCAAATCGCTCCCCGTATCAGAGGACTAACTCAAAAGCAGGGGTTTGAAGCTGTATTAGAATTGATGTCAATATTGCACGACCTTTCTATTGCCCGCAATGTGCGATTGCTGTCAGACATACCCTTTAATAATAGAAATGAAAGTAAATTTGGTGCAAGCAAAAAGGTACAAACGGCCTTACAATACATTAATGAAAATTTGGGGGGGACAGTCACGATCAAAGACATAGCTAAATTACTTCGTATGCCTGAAGCTCCTGCCGGACGTTTTTTTAAAAAACACACAGGTAGCACTTTTAAAGACATTCTAAATGATGCGAGAGTGGGTAATGCCTCAAGATTGCTGATTGATACGACACAATCTATCAATGAGATTGCATATACGTGCGGGTTTAACAACTTGTCCTATTTTAATAAACTTTTTAAAATGAAGAAAGATTATACTCCAAAGGAATTCAGAGAAAAGTTTTCTGGTACAAGGATATTTATATAGATCAAGTCGCTGATGGTTTTATTATTTCGTTTCCACGAAACTCCGGCTTTATTGAAAATCTTTTTCATTTATCTGAAAGTTTAAACAAGTTCAATGGCAGGGAGTGTCAAACCACTAATATTTGGTAAAGTGAAACTGAAACCCTTTATACAAAAGTAGGTAACTATCAAAACATCTGACAAATAGAGCAGACCGTATTTATACGTTTTATATCACGCATTGACAATGTTTTAAATGCCTGCGATTGAGCCTCATATAAATGAAGCTATCGCCTGACTTCCCGGCGACGGCTTCATAATAATACCTTCCTGTGCGTTTCTGATTAAGCGGTTCATGATCTGTAAACGATCACGCAAACTTTTATTAATCATCCTCGCCAACTTTCAGAAAATGGCCCTGCATATCGAAGATATAGGCTTTACCATTAGCATCCGCCTCATAAGTTTTCACTCTGTTTGCATCTTCATTCAGGGACGCCTCTTTCACTCCGGTATGATAGTGTTTGAGCATATATTCCCGGATGCCCAGCGGAAGCTTTGACGGATTGATATCTGTTTCCGATCCTGCAAATTTCCCTTCCGGAGTGTACATGGCGGAATGATCAAATCCTCCCGCTTTCCAGTTGCCTTCAAAGTTGCCATTTTCTGTTTCCCAGCTAATATGCTTTACCATAGGATGTGCCTTCATAAAGGCAGCTTTGGCCGCAGAAGGAACTTTCGAGCTGGTAATAGTTTGCGCACTTGCCTCAAAGGCAAAACAACCGGCTGCAATAGCCAGTAACAAAACTTTCTTCATGTTAAATGATTTTAATGATGAATAAATAATGAAATACAAAGATGAAAAGCCATTTTGAAGAAAATTTGAATTCCCGATTAGCGCTTATTTAAAATGTGCTGTTGAACGAGGAAGCAACAGGTTCCTGTAAAGACACCAATGAAAGAACCCATCCACACATCCATGACAAAATGTTCCCCTAAATAAACCCTCGAATAAGCAGTAAGAACGGCAATAGCAAAGCAGAGGATTGCTATCCATTTTTTTTCCAGAAAAAACAAAGAAACAATCACTGCTGCAGTAAATACAGAAGTAGCATGCCCCGACGGGAAAGAATATTTATGATGAAGCGCTACCCATCTTACCGATCTTACCACACCCGTTTCTGAAAAATAGTCTGCCGGCCGGAGATAATCGAAATAATGCTTTAGGACTATCACTATAATTCCCGATAAAACATAACCGGCTATTATCAGAATACAAATTCTTTTTTGCTTTAAAATAAAAAAAAGAAGGACAAGGAAAGCAATGAGAGACCCGTTCCCGCAATTAGTAATAATACCGAAAAAAATATCTGCCGGAGCTGATCTCCAATGATTGATCCAAACAAAAGATTTCCCTTTGGGTATAACGATGGTTAATCAACCCACGAGCATGAAATAAATCAGAAAGCATATATAAAATAATATGCTCCCCTTACTTTTTACGATGTTGGTTGACATAAATTAATAATAAAAAAGCTTAATGGAAACTTTATCTGTAAACCAGCTTCGGCATAGGTTAGAATCTCAACCTCATGCTTCCGAATACACCAAACCCGTTATCGGAATATCCATTAGGAAAGGTCATCGGAGTTACTCTCCAGATAAAATCAATTCTTATCAGATGAAAAATATTCTCAACGCCGGTCCCTATTTCAATATAAGCCCTGCCTCCAAGGGTTCTGAATGGATATCCGTTATACAAATTAAGATTCTTATTGGCTTGTGACAGATTTCCCATGATGCCTTTGGCTGTCCAGAATTGGCGCAGCTTCCAATTACGAACGACCGGAATATAACTAAAAATACCGCTCCCTAAATCATGCTCTATATTAAAGCCTGCATATTCATCACCGATAAATTCATAACGGTTCATTAAATTAAATGCATGTTTGTTATAATAATAGAGTTCATTTCCAGGGAGAATTTTTAATAATGGGAAAGGCAGCGTACCGAATATTTTGCCGGCATAAAATTGATAATGCAATTTCCCAAACGGCGGAATATTCAACTTGTTGGAAATGCCGATCCTGATCTTTTGATAATGATAACTGCCATGGAGTAAACCTTTTATGCCTAATGCATAATCCAATGATGCCATGGGATATCTGCTTCCCAGGCTGAGTCTGTAAAAACTATTTCTGTTGAGGAACTTTTCACGATAAGCAAAGCGTACTCGAAGGTTTATTTGCATATCATTCAATGGATGCAGCGGATAAAGTGAAGATTGGGCATAATACTTGCCAGCGGGCAATGGCGCGTATGGAGCGAATTGGGTGTTTATCAACGAGATGTCCTGTGAAAATCCGTTGATCCATTCTTTATAAAAGCTTAGCTTTTTTTCATCTACCATCACAAACTTTTGAGTGGTGTGTGGCCTCCGAATAGCAATGGAAAAAATGTTGTCCACCCCTATATCGCCGTGGTAATGAATGGCTCCGTTATCAAGATCATGTGTATAGGATCCATACAAAGAGATACGCGGTGATTTTTGAAGTAGCCATAATCCTGCAATACCCCCTTTAAATTTTTTATCGCCAAATCCGTAAGCAAGGTACCCGTTGAGATAAATATTTTTACTAAACTTTTCCGTAGTGCTTAACCCCATCCTGACACGGAATTTCTCAAGGCTGTTGAAGTTGAACAAGTAATAATAAGGTCCAACGGCAATAGCCCCGAATGCTTTCTTTCCTGTTGTAATGAACCGGGCCATGTTCGAATACTCATGAAATAAAGGCATCTTCTGCAACGTATCCATCATAGTATAAATAGCCTTTTGATCTTTATTTAATTCAAGAGTCCGGTGGCTAAGCCAGAAGCTGTCGTTTTTATCTTCCGCCCCCGGAAGGATAAAGATATTTTTTTGGGCATATTGCGGTTTGTTAAAAATATCGGTGGCAGACGCATCGTTCACTTTAATACCGGTAAAACGTGTTTCCTTTCTGCCTATAAATCCCATTGCTTTTTTGCTTGTTATATCAAAGTTCGCAATTAATTTACTCTTTGTTAAAAACCATTGTTTATCATTTAAAGGAGTATATTCTTCCACCAGACTTACCTTCGTTACAAAATTGATGTTGGCGCTATAGCTTACCTGCATGCTCATGTTCTGAATGGCATAGGTGGTATCATTTACCCAGAAGTCACCGAAAAAAGTTTGTTCCCCTTTTCGTTTAGGCTCAAAAGCTACCTGAAAGCATTTGCGGCTGTCAATGTATTGCGTGTCCGTAATTTTATAATTGTAATATAAGGTGCCGAAATTACTGATCGGACTAACAAAGCTTTTGCCAAATACAGGAATGAAGTTATGGTATATGTCTATTCGCTGGTACATGCTGCCCAGGAATTGTTGTAATCCGGCATGTTTTAGGCCCGAAGAATGACTGGCAATAATAAGCTCTTTCTTCTTTACCGGATGGCTTTGAAAATAAAAATCTGAAATAGTTTCGGTTAGGAAAACAGGAAGATAGGGGATGCCTTCCGAAGTGCTGTCTATATTATGGAAGATAAATGCAAAAGGTTTAAATAGCCCGGAATGTATAAGCTTATTTTTATTGATTTTGTCCAGATCTACTTCCAGCTTGTTATATGCGGTATATTTATAGCTGTTTAAACGTTCATTATCATTCTGCGGCTTATGAAGGATGATTTTATGTAAGAGGATCAATGCGGGGTTTATCCCGCCGTGAATCACAAATTCTTTTAAAGAATAGGCGCCTCTGGTAAGTATAAAATTGATAGTTTGACTACTTAACGATTGGTTTATGGGAAGCTTTCTGACGGTATAACCGATGACATGGACAATGAGGGTGTCCCCGGGAAAGTTGTTTAGCTTAAATAGATAGGCTCCCTTCTCATTCGTGGTTGCGCCTTCGGTGGTGCCCATAAACTGAACTGCAGCAAAAGGGATTGGTTCATTCGTATTTTTATCCCTTATTGTGCCGGAAATTATTTTCTGCTGAGCCGATACAGGGTAGCTTAATAGAATGAATAATGCCCAGGCGAGTGCAATAGCCCGGTGTTTATTACAACGACAAAAAGAAAGATTCATGAGCCTCAGTTACTAATGTGTATCCCTAATCCGTATTCAGCGAATGGGCAATTATTTATAATCCGGATGAATCATGAAGATAATAGGAAGGCAAGTTACAGCCTGATTTTGTAGAAATTCTGAAGATGGAATCCATCGTTATCATTTCAATGTCATTTAGTAAAGAATATCATTTGGACAACCCTTGAAATCTTTTGTTCAAGATCACTTCAGTTTCCATAAGCACCTTTGCTATTTATTAAAGATTCCAGGAGCTTATGATTGATAAAAGCATATATACCATCTTGAAGCATTTATCCGCACATAGTTATGCAGTACAATTAGAGCTGTTCCTGTTATTGTTTTTTACAGGCTGGTTTACAGAAAATCTTGTCTCACGAGGAACGGGTAAAAGAAAATGGGTACATGCTTTTTTTAATTTGAAATTTTTTATAGTGGATGCTGTACCACAGGCTTTAATGGGCTTATTTTTTATTCAAATCATTCATTGGAACCAGGTTCATCATTTTGGACTTATTTATACGCTGCCATCCGGGTCAAGCCCTGCTTTGTTATTTATAGTTGCATTTTTGGTGTTAGACCTTGGAGAATATGTTTATCATGTTACTATGCATAAAGTAAATTTTTTATGGGGCTTTCATGCTATTCATCACAGTGATCGAAAGGTGGACGTTTCTACGGTATTCAGAGAGCATCCTATGGAAAGCATTATCAGGAATTGCTTTGCTTTATGGTGGGTGTTTTTGAGCGGCGCCACTTTCTGGATATTCTTTATCCATTTAATGGCGCAAACATTTTTTGTACTATTTACGCATGCCCGCATCAGGCTGCCTAAGCGGTTCAATAAAATGGCAGGATTAATTTTTGTCACACCCAATATACATCAGGTGCATCATCATTATAAACAACCCTATACTGACAGGAATTATGGAGATATTCTTTGTATCTGGGACAGGCTTTTCGGGACGTTTGGTATCCTCCCTTATAAAGAAATAAAATTGGAGTTGATTATTTGATTGACAGGAAGGAAGACATTGATTTTAAGCGGTTATTGATTCAACCTTTTAAAGGGTTTAGAAGGAGGAAGTTGGATGCCCCTTCTTCTCCAAATCGAAATAAAATAGTTTTTTGATAATTTCCTGACTTTAAAGAGGAGGCTTATTCCGTTTATATTAATCTGTATTATAAGAAAAACATTTTAATTCTTACTGAACGGGGACGGTAAGGCATTGAATACTTTTAGAAATTTCCTGAGCTATTTCATCCATCATTTGGTATCGTCTTCTATAAAGCGCCCTCTTACAAGATTTGATTTCATCTAAGTTCTTTCGGGGTGTTATTATGGGTAGCAAGTACCAGCCATCTTCCTTCAGCTTTCCTCCGGATTCTATCCACAATTTGTTGTAATCAAAATGTATCTTGTGCAGCCATCGTATATGAATAGCATGCTTCTTTCTGTATGCCTGGATGGACTGTCCGGCGCCGAATACAAGCTGAACACCTAAATTCGCGGCAAGCTCCTTCACGGCAAAAACCATTAATGATTTTGGCCTGAGTCCGTTCATGAGATTTTGTGCAGCTTTAATCAAATTTTCATCGTTGTTTTTATGTCCCTGAATACACCCAATTCTGCAAACCCATCCTTCTTCTTCCAAGCTTTTTTCAAATGAAAAAGATACTCCGGTGATAAAGCCGCCCAATTGTTCACACTGGAAGAAAAGAACCAGTTCTCCCTCTTTTCTGTACCGCTCATCATAGCCTATGGATAGAGAGGCTTCTGATCCGTCTTTAAGTTTGAATATGGCCAGTTGCGTCTGCTTTTCATCGGTAACGACCTGCATAAAACATCCTCCCCTGCTTCTGATAAACCTGTAAGTATCTAAAATAACTTTTACTCTCCGGTTTTTACTCCATTTGGCAGACATATAAACCCTGAATGGCTTGAAATAAAGCCTGGGTCTGTGTTCAGCAATAAGATTAAACTCCGGAGAATAAAGTGTTTGAAACCATTTGGAAGCAAAAGATGAATAGATGAATGCCTGGAAAAAGCTTTTATATTGCTGCTTCCGGCGATATTTTTTATCTTCCTTCGCAAAAGCCTTGGCGGCTAATTTTGATGCCAGTGTTGCAGTTGGGAGCATAATTGCCTGCTTGTTTTAATAGCAATAAGCAAAATAATATTATAATAAGATTGCCTGATGAATGCTTTTAGCTTGCTTCATTTAAGCGGTTATACAAAATAATTAATTTCTTCCTTATGGCGTTTTTATCAAATTGTTCTACCAGTTTTTTAGAAGTGTCTATTCCTTCATCGTAAAAACACTTATCTTTTTTGAGCAGGCCTATCAAATCAATAAATCCCCCTATAGTTGCTGCCTTCAGATAAGGATGTTCATATAAGGTGGTATATTCTTTCAGATCTCTGAAAATAACGGGCATGCCGGAGGCGGCGGCTTCCAACGGCGCTAAAGGACAGTTTTCCTGATAAGAAGGAAATAAAAACAAATCAGCGGCAGCATACATTTCCGGCATTTCGGAAAAATCAAGCAACCCGGTAAATTTGATATGAGAAGAAGCTTTTGATATCTTAGCGTTTATTCTTTTAATACCTTCCGTCATTAAGCCAAAGGGTCTTCCGCCGACCCATACAAATTTTAATTCCGGCATAGCTTCTGCTACCTCCAGAAAATCATCCACTCCTTTGCGGCCTTCAAGCTGCCCCGCCCCCATTACCAGAAAATCAGTACTGTTGATACCGAGCTTTTTCCGTCCGTTTCTGCGCATTTCTTCCGTCCGCTTCCACCGGTCAATCCGCACAGGATTGGTAATCATCACAATATTTGTATGTGCACCCAAATCCCTGATAGCATTGCTTACATTAGGAGAAATGGCAATACAAACATCCGCATAGGAATATACCTTTTTAAGATACAGCTTTACAAAAGGCATCCAGAATCTCCATACCGGAAAAGATCCTTTGACCGAATCGGGAATAACATGAGCGGTGAAAATCCTTTTCCCTTTATACTTTCTTCCTTTCCAGAAATAATAAGGCCCGTAGGTATGGCTATGAAAAATATCTCCGTAACCTTCCTGGTTCACCACCACGCCGATATCGTTTTTCTCTTTCATCAATTTCACATGCTCAATAAAAGCAGAATGTACCCCCTGTCCTTTATTCACATACGAAGTTTCAGATACAATATGCACAACCATGATCTTATATTGTTTTTCTTTTTTTAACGATCATCCTGATAATAAAGAACACTATAACACCTATAAAAAGGATGACCAATATACTTTTATACCACCCGATGTTTTCTGAAAAGGCATTCCAGTATGGCGCAAGGAGCCATCCTAAGAGTACATAGGCTAAGCTCCACGTTATTCCGGATAATAATGCAATAGGTAAAAATATCTTTGGCTTGAGCTGTATTAAACCGCATGCCACAGAAGTGTATCCGCGGATAAAGGGTGTAATCCGTCCAATATATACCATCCGCTTCCCTCCGGCAGAGATCCTTTGTTCCAGCTTGTTAATTGCAGCCTGAGATACCGGCAGCCATCGTGGTTTGCGGTTAAGAAGGTAATTACCAAAAAAGTAAAAAGCTACATACAGGATGTTTGTGCCTGTAAAATCAGCCAGTACAGCAGATAAAATAACTAAGGGGAACGCTAAGGCACCGGTAAAGGCTAAATAACCGCAGAAAAATAGCACTAATTCATTAGGAATAGGATTAGGAACTCCTGTTTCCTGTAAGAAAATAAGTATGAAAATTGCCCAATATCCATACCCGGTGATTTCGACAATAACTTCCTGTGGCATGTTGATTATATGCTCCTCTGCACAAATACAATTAATAGTAAAACAGGAATGCAAATATCCTCATTAATTATGAAGAAATTCTGAATATGCTTTTGACGGGCACCCCCTAAATTGCTGCATTGTTTATCTTCTATGGGCAGCGGAGACACCGCCCACGGCAACCGCAAAAGGTTGGTGTCCTCCAAAGGTTCACAGAACTCCTTTGTCCGTAAGGACTCCTTTGGAGTAGAGTCCTTTGGAACGAACGGCGGCACAAAGAAATTAAACAGGCATTTTTAATATTTAATGATTATCCGCTATAATACAGGAACCTATATAATACTCGCTTGACTCAATATCGAATATCCAACGCCGATTTCCGATTTTAGAAGTACTGTCCCTACTTCAATACCTGCCTGCCGGCAAAGGCAGGTTCATCATTCCTTGTTCAATGTTCATTATTCAAAAGATGCTCCTGTACTTAAACGGATAATCATTCAATATTTCATTCGATCCGGTTATTATATTTTTTAAAATTATCTATAAACATCTGAACCAGCACACATGCCTGCCGGTCGTAAGCCTCTTTATCCTTCCAGGTTTCTCTAACACGCAGGAGTTCATCCGGCACTCCAGGGCAATGAACCGGCACATCCAAATCAAAAAGAGCGTGTTTATCATAATGAACATCTTCCAGCTTTCCTTCAAGGGCAGCCGTAATCATGGAGCGGGTATGAGCAAGTAGCATACGGTTGCCGGTTCCATAGGGGCCACCTGTCCACCCTGTATTGACAAGCCAGCAATTCACATTCCCCTGTTTTATCTTTTTCCCGAGCAAATCTGCGTATCTTTCAGGAGGTAGCGGCAGAAAGGGCGCGGCAAAACAAGCGCTAAAAGTAGCCTGGGGCTCGAAGACTCCCGTTTCAGTGCCTGCTATTTTGGCCGTATAGCCTGAAATAAACTGGTACATAGCCTGGTCCAGTGGTAATTTAGCTATGGGAGGTAATACCCCATACGCATCGCAGGTCAGGAAAAATATGTTTTTAGGAGCGTTCCCAACTGAAGGAATGCGGCTGTGCTTTAAATAAAATAACGGGTAGCTTACCCTGGTATTTTCCGTAATACTCTTATCCGCATAATTTACTTCATTCGTTCCTTCAAAAAAGTTTACATTTTCCAGCAACGCTCCTTCTTTTATTGCATGGTAGATTTGAGGTTCTTTCTCTTCGCATAGGTTGATGCATTTGGCATAACATCCTCCTTCGAAATTAAAAACCCCTTCATCACTCCAACCATGCTCATCATCGCCGATTAATTGCCGTTCCGGATCGTTGCTTAATGTCGTCTTTCCCGTGCCGCTGAGACCAAAAAACAGGGCGGTATCTCCTTTCTTCCCCACGTTGGCCGAGCAATGCATACTCAGCACACCTTTCTGAGGAAGCAAGTAGTTGAGTACGGAAAAAACTCCTTTCTTGATTTCTCCCGTGTAGGCGGTCCCTCCGATGAGAATTATTTTCTTACTGAAATTAATGATGGTAAAATTCTTCTGCCGGGTTCCGTCTGTTTCAGGATCAGCCATAAAATCTGGGGCATGAATAAGCATCCAATCCGGTCTGAATGTATGCAACTCTTCTGCTGAGGGCCTCATAAACATATTATAACAAAAGAAGCTACTCACGGGGGTAGTAGCCGCTAAACGCAGGGCCAACCTGTAATTGGGATCGGCGCAGGCATAGCAATCCCTGACCCAGCATGTTTTGTCTGCCAAAAACCGGTCAATTTTAGCAAATAAGTGATCATAATGGGCCGGAGAAATAGGTTGATTGATATCATTCCAGTTTACCATTTCACGCGTTTTATCATCTTTTACAATAAACCGGTCTTTGGGAGAGCGGCCGGTAAATTTCCCTGTATGGATGACCAGTGCGCCCGTACTGCTCAGTTTGCCCTCCTTTCTAGAAAGGATTTGTTTGATCAACTCATCAGGGGAATCCTGGTGATATACCCCTTCTATTTCAAAAGAGGCCAGGTCCGGCCTTTTTAAGTCTGTGATTGAAGATTTTTGAAGAATGTTTTGCATAATCAAGGTTTTGGTTCGTGGATAAAAATAGTGCACAAAAATATAAAAAATTAGATAATATCAAAATGATGGGCATATTTATGGACTATTTTAGATGTTTTCTAAATAAATAGCCAATTTTATCAATAATATACTGATGATACTGCTGTTGGTTTTAGATGGAGAGGAAATAGCCCTTTATAATTTTGTTGCGGAATGATGGGACGTAAATGTGAGAGGCAGGCTGAAAGCTGACATATTCCTGATAATATTGCCGGCCCACTATACCCTCAAGTGCGCTTTTAATAGGGCGAAGGTAGGGAGGAGATAGGGAGAAGACAGGGAGAAGACAGGGAGTATTCTCGATTGAGTAATTAGAAAAAACCATCTAAGATGAAATGTGTTAATGTAATATATTGATAGTTAACAGGCTGTAATTGCCCTATCATTTTCCATTACCAATCCCGCGTAAATTTGCCGGTATTCAATATTCATACTTCCTTTCACCCTTTGTCAGATTGACGCTTAAATCATTATAACATGCCGAAGAATATTTCTATCGAACAGAAGCGATTGCAAGAAAATTACACCAAAAACAAAAAATGGCTGAAATGGGGGCCTTATTTATCGGAAAGGCAATGGGGCACCGTGAGGGAAGATTATAGCGCCGGTGGCGATGCCTGGAATTTTATCACACACGACATGGCCCGGTCGAAAGCTTACCGCTGGGGCGAAGATGGCATCGCCGGAATTTCGGATGATAAGCAAAGAATTTGTTTTGCTATCTCGCTGTGGAATGGTAAGGACGCCATTTTAAAAGAAAGGCTTTTCGGGCTTGCACCTGCTTATGGTAATCATGGTGAAGATGTGAAGGAATTGTATTATTATCTCGATAATACGCCCACTCATTCCTATATGAAATATTTGTACAAATACCCACAGTCTGCCTTTCCCTACACTGAATTGGAACAGGTCAACAAGAGCCGTTCAAAGCAGGAGCCTGAGTATGAGATTATAGATACAGGCGTATTTGATGATGGGCGTTACTTTGATGTCTTTATTGAATATGCCAAAAACAAGGAGGAAGATATTTGTATCAAAATTACTGCCTATAACCGGAGTAAAAATAAGGCGCCTATAACCCTGCTGCCCACACTATGGATGCGCAACCTGTGGTCATTCGGGCTTGAAAAAGAAAAACCGGTTATCGAACTTATCAGTGAAAATAAGAATATTAGTGAGGTGAGGATTACAGATAAGAAATCAGGAGCTTATTCCTTCTATTTCCAAAAACCCGAAAAGATTTTATTCACGGAAAATGAAACAAACTATGAACGGTTATACCAGGTTTCAAATGAATCACCCTTTGTAAAAGACGTTTTTCATGATGCGGTTGTTTCCAACAATTTTAACTTGTTTCAAAATAAGAAAACCGGGACGAAGTGTGCTCCTTTCTATCGCTTTGAAGTAAATGGATTAGATTCGATTACCATACAATTACGTTTGAGTAAAGAGAGTCCGGAGGACCCGCTGGGAAAAGATTTTGATGAAATCTTTCGTTGCCGGATACAGGAAGCCGACCGGTTTTATGATCAGATCATTACCACGAAGGATGAGGATTTAAAAAACATTCAACGGCAGGCCTACGCAGGAATGTTGTGGAGCAAACAATTTTATTTTATTGACATTCCTGACTGGCTTAGAGGTGACCCCGGTCAGCCTGTGCCACCACAGGAAAGGTGGCATGGCCGCAACAGTAACTGGCTTACGCTGAACAATGAGGACCTTATCTCGATGCCGGATAAATGGGAGTATCCGTGGTATGCCGCCTGGGACCTTCCCTTTCATTGCATTACACTTGCTTCGCTCGATGCACAATTTGCCAAAGATCAATTGATTCTATTACTCAGAGAATGGTATATGAATCCTTACGGGCAGATACCCGCGTATGAATGGAACTTCAGTGATGTAAATCCGCCCGTTCAGGCACGTGCCTGCCTGCAGGTTTATAAGATAGATAAAAAAGCATCCGGTAAGGGTGATACTTTATTTTTAGAAAGAGTATTTCAAAAGCTACTTATCAATTTTACCTGGTGGGTAAACCGCAAAGACCGGTGGAATAATAATGTTTTCGAAGGTGGCTTTTTAGGCCTGGACAATATCGGTATTTTTGACCGCAACTCCGTTCCGGGCGGTGGCTCGCTGGAGCAGGCAGACGGAACCGCCTGGATGGCTATGTATTGCCTGGATATGATGGAGATAGCGTTGGAACTGGCCCAAACAAACAAGGCGTATGAAGACCTCGCAACCAAGTTTTTTGAACACTTCATTTATATCGCAGAATCCATTAACCAGATTCATACCGGTGCGGGCGGTGCGTGGGATGAGGAAGACGAGTTTTTTTATGATGTGCTGAGGATGCCTGACCATAGCATTATCCCGCTCAAGGTGCGTTCCTTAGTGGGTCTTACTTCTTTGTTTGCAGTGGAAGTGATAGATAAAACTTTACTAAAAAAAGTGCCTGAATTTTACCACCGGCTGAAGTGGTTCGTAAAATACCAAAAAAAGAATGAACGGTTTCTTGCTATTGAAACTTCTAAAAATGGCGATATCCTGCTTTCTCTGGCTCCACAGAAGCGATTGGAAAAAGTGTTGAAAGCCTTGCTGGATGAAAAGGAATTTTTGTCACCCGGCGGCATCCGTTCATTGTCTAAAATACATGAACAACCTTATAAGATTCATATCAACGGTGAAGAATTCGGGCTTCGTTATGAGCCGGGCGACTCTGAATCCTACTTGTTTGGAGGTAATTCCAATTGGCGTGGACCGGTATGGATGCCCATGAATTACCTGCTGATAAAATCATTGGAAAAATATTTTCAGTTTTTCGGAGATGGCTTGCGGGTCGAATTTCCGTCTTATTCCGGAAACAAAGTCAACCTTGAAACTGTGGCTCGTGAATTGGGAGAACGGCTTATTGGTAATTTCACCAAAGGCCATACAGGAGAGAGAAAAATTAATGGATGGTACGACTTATTCAATAAAGAGGATCATTTCAAAGACTTGATTTTATTTTATGAATATTTTCACGGTGATAATGGAAGGGGAATCGGTGCATCACATCAGACGGGCTGGACAGGGCTGATAACTGAGGTTATCAGAAAGGAATCTATGTAAGTATGTTATTTTATGAATGTCGCTTCTAAAGGGACAGGCAGGCATCTTAGTGACTTCGTCCAAAGGTTCAAAGAACTCCTTTTGGAGACTCTTTTCGGAGTGGAAAATAAGATAAAATTAGCTGAAAGAGAAATTACTCTCAAAAACAAAGGCGTGAAAAATCCTGAATAAGTTACCTGCAAAGAAGTAAGGAAGCTCTCTGATGGGCAGTCAGCCTTTCTTCTTATGCTTGAGTACTTTTGCCTCCAGATAAAATATAATCTCCTCGGAAATATTAGTTATCTGATCGCCGACCCGCTCTAATTTTTGAATAATGGAATGCGCATAGAGGGCTTCCCGAAAGTGATGAATATCGCTCTCAACAAAGGTGTTGAGTATATCCCCTGCATACCGGTTGATGATATCCAGGGTTTCATCTTTTTGAAAGGTACTGCGTGCCAGGGCAGCATCTTCTTTTTCAAATGCTTTTTTTGCATCCTCCATCATGCTGATAGCCTTATCCATCATGGCCAATAACTGAGTTTCCTTAAGAATGCTTTTATTGAAAGGCAGGTTAAAGCCAGTGACATACCTGGCAATTCCTTCCGCATAATCACCGACCCGCTCTAAATTATAATTGATCTTAAGAATGGCCAAAACGAACCGGAGATCCACTGCTACGGGACAATACAGTGCGAAAATATTTTCGCAATCCGTATCTATCTTCAACTCATAGCCGTTTACCCGTCTTTCGTTTTGCTGCACTTCCCTTGCCAATCCCTGATCAAAATTGGTCAGGGATATGCGTGCTTTATTCAATTGGGAATATACCAGATCCCACATTTGGATCAGTTCATCCTTTAGTCTCTGTAATTCGTGCTCCAGTTGTGTCATAATAAAATTATTTAACTAAATCTTCCGGTGATATAATTCTGCGTGCGTTTATCCTTAGGACTGATAAACATTTGTTTGGTATGGTCATATTCCGCAAGCTCTCCCATATAAAAAAAAGCCGTCCTGTCGCTGATCCTTGCTGCCTGCTGCATGTTATGCGTAACGATGATGATCGTGTAATTCTTTTTCAGATCTATCAGCAGCTCTTCAATACTGGAAGTAGAGACAGGATCTAATGCCGAAGTAGGTTCATCCAACAGCAATACTTCCGGCTTCATGGCAATGGCCCGTGCGATGCAAAGGCGTTGCTGCTGCCCTCCGGAAAGAAAGGTACCTTTTTTACGCAAGGTGTCCCTTACTTCCATCCACAAGGCTGCTTTACGCAAGGAATCTTCTACTATATCATCTCGTTCTGCCTTGCTTAGCTTGATTCCATTCAATTTATAACCAGCTACCACATTATCATAAATGCTCATGTTGGGGAAGGGATTGGGATGCTGAAAGACCATTCCTATTTTTTGCCGTAACAATATGGGATGTATATCATACACCTCATCCTGATACAGCTTCAGGCTTCCTTCCGTTCTGGCATCCGGGGCCAATTCATGCATCCTGTTGATACAACGTAAAAAAGTCGTTTTACCACAACCTGACGGACCCATGACCGCTGTTAAATTATTTTTAGGAATATCCATAGTCACGGATTTCACCACGTGGTTGTCTCCAAACCAGGCATTAAAATTCTCACACTTTATAATTGTATTCTCCATCTTTTTGTTACCAGTTTTGTCAATAGATTTAACAGCAATATCCAGATCAGTAATATCATAGCTGCACCCCAAGCCATATTATGCCATTGGTCATACGGACTGATAGCATAATTATATATCATAAGCGGTAAGCTTTGCATGGGCTTGAAAATATTTACATTCATATAAGGATTTCCAAAGGCTGTAAACAAAAGCGGGGCCGTTTCGCCTGCAATCCTGGCTACTGCCAGCAATGATCCCGATAATATCCCGCTTAGTCCGCAGGGAACGATCACTCTTAAAATAACGCGGTGATAAGGAACCCCCAGCGCTAATGCCGCTTCTTTGAAGGAGTTTGGAATACGCAACAATGTTTCTTCTGTTGTACGAACAACAATGGGAAGCATCATCATGGCCAAAGCAACACTTCCTGAAAGGGCAGAAAAGCTCTTCATGGGTTTTACAATCCAGAAATATACCACTATACCTGTTACGATGGAAGGAATCCCCTGCATAATATCTGCCGAAAGCCTGCTCCAATACGCCAATTTTTTATCTTTATTTTCACTCAGATAAATGCCGGCAAGGATACCGAAGGGTATAGCTATGACAGCGGCTACCAACACAATCATCATGCTGCCAGACAGCGCATTGGCGATACCTCCCCCCACCTCTCCCACAGGCATGGGAAGCCGGATAAGAAAATGCCAGTTAATTTCTTTTATCCCTTTACGAATAATATAATACAGAATACAGAATAAAGGAATAGTACAAAGAAAGGAAAACAAAATAACGATCCCTTTAAATAAGTTGTTCTTCACCTTCCGGTACCGGATAAATCTTGTATCCATATATTATATCTTGCTGAATCTTTTAATAATACTTTTCCCCGCTATATTAATAATAGCCGTCACTAAGAATAAAACCAGGCCTAATTCGATTAAAGCGGAAAGATAAACAGATCCGGCTGCCTCCGTGAATTCATTGGCAATCACACTCGCCATTGTATTACCCGGGGCAAAAATATTTTTGGGTATCAGGCTGCTGTTACCTATAACCATAGTTACAGCCATTGTTTCCCCCAACGCTCTTCCGAGTGATAACAATATGCCGGCCAATAATCCCGATTTAGCATAAGGAATTACCACATGGCGTATCACCTCATAGCGGGTAGATCCAAGTGAATAAGCCGCTTCTTTAAGCCTTAAAGGAGTCATTTTCACTATTTCGCGTCCCATAGAAGCCGCATAGGGAATAATCATCACCGATAAGATCAGTGAGGCCGTCAGAATGCCAACTCCATAAGGTAAAACACCGAATTTCATTTCGAGATGACGGACAATAGGTACCAACACAAATAGTCCCCAGAATCCATAAATGACGGAAGGTATGGCCGCGATAAGTTCTATAGCATTCTTCAATAAATTGGAGAACCATCCTTCGGGATAATACTCCCCTAAAAACAAAGCGATTGAAATTGAAAAAGGTATTGAAATAATCAATGCCAGAAAAGAAGTGATCAATGTTCCCAACAGGAAGGGATAAGCGCCGAATACGTTGTTTACCGGATCCCAGGTCTTACCATATAAAAAATGAATACCTAATGCTTTAAAAGAAGGAATGGAATAAACAACCAGTGTACAGCCAAAGGCCATAACCAGAATAATAACGCCTATGGCTGCCAATACGAGGGATTTCCTGAAATATCGCTCTCTCTTTATCGTAAATGGAATTTTAGCAGAGAATTCCTTCTCCTTATACCTTTTTTCAGGCTGCTGAATTATTTTTTGTGTTGATATCTGCATTAAAATTTATTATTCAAAAACATAAAGTGTTTTGTCATGTTTAAGATAACACTATCAATGATCCCATTAAGGCACAAAGATCACTAAAAAATACTTTGTGACCTTAGTGCCTTTGTGAGAGCCTAAACAAATGATATGTGATATAGCCATATTATATTGGGCGTGCTTATTTTAAAATAGGTTTCCCGTTATAAGTTGCTGATCTTAAAATATTTTCTGCCACTGTAGTTGCCTCAGGGGAAAGCGGCGCATAATACAATCCTGCACAATATTGCTGCCCTTCATGAATATTCCACCATAATAAGTTCAGCAAATTCTCAGCCCGTTTTTGGGAGCGGCCATTATAGCTTTGTTCTTTATAGATCAGTGCCCACGTGAATCCGCTGATGGGATATCCATTGGCTGCATCTGTATTGGTCAGAGAAACTTTACTGTCTGCAGGCATTTGTACATTGCCTGCGGCACTGGTGGAAGCGATTGAAGGGGTGATATAGTTGCCGCTTTCATTCTGTATTCTGGCAAAAAGCATTTTATTTTGAATCGCATACGCTAATTCAATATATCCGATTCCGCCGGGTGTCTGCTTGATCAGACCTGATACGCCTTCATTTCCTTTTCCACCCAGCCCTGCCGGCCAATTGACTGCAGTGCCTTTTCCCACTTTTGTTTTCCACTCAGGACTTATCTTGGATAAATAATCGGTGAAAATATTGGTCGTTCCGCTACCATCAGAACGATGTGCTACCGCTATCTGCATCTTCGGTAATTTTACTCCGGGATTGATGCTTGTTATCTTGGGATCATTCCATTGAGTGATTTGCCCTAAATAAATACTCGCGATCACATCCGGCGTCAACTTCAGGGTATCTGTCACTCCGGGAATATTATAGCTGAGTACCACCGCACCCGAACACATAGGGACATGCAGCACATCCGCACCCATGCTTTTAGTCTGGTCATCCGTAAGCGGCGCATCCGAATCCCCAAAATCTACCGTCTTATTTTTTAATTGTAAAATACCCCCACCCGATCCGATGGATTGATAATTGATCTTAATACCTGTCTTTTGGTTATACACATAAAACAGCTTAGAAAATAAGGGATACACAAAAGTACTCCCTGCTCCTAATAATGTGTTGTCATCGTTATTATTGGATGTGGTACTATCGCTGTTTTTAGCGGAATTATTACCGGAACCTCCATTACAGGCTGTCAGCAGGCTCATGGCACTTAACAGAATGGCTGCTATGGTAAGTAATCTTGGCTTTGGATGAATTGTGTTTATCATAAATTGTGATTTAAGTAATGATTTTATTATTTATAAATAAAGTAAAATGTAAGGCGATATACCAGGTCATAATCTTTCATAGAACCTTGTGTACCCTGATTAGCATAGCCGTTGTACCAGATATTCGGCATCAGATGCACATTTTTAACAGGCGTAAAATCCAACCCTGCAGTAATAAAGCGTTCTTTGGTATCAGGCCCATAGTTAGCGCTGAACGAGGCATATTTAGAATAACCCATATTATCATATTTTGTATCAGGATTGTATTGATCCATTCTTGCGAAAAAACCCAGCCTATCTTTTATAATAGGCCCATGAACAAAAAGGGAGATTCCTGTTGCAAGCCCATTTAATGTGTCTGCCATCAGCGTTTTATTATTAAATGCGGTCACATCATTTTGAGATTGCGTAATAAACCCTTCTGCTCCAATGGTAATGACAGGTGCGCTGTAACTCACAAAAAGTTTCTCCATGGAACGCGCATGATGAAAGCCCGGTTGCCAGTTGAGCCTTTCATAATCACCATAAAGGTCAATCATTAATCTTTGATTAAAAAATTTAGCATACACATCCCCATAAAAATGTTTGAAATTATTAGTCTCAGGTTTGGCGCCGGTGCCGTTACCCACCATCAGGTCATATCCATAATTGCCTGCCGCATCTATCTTTCCCTGAATCTCCGCTCCCAAATCATAGGAAGGGGTTTTTCTGAGATCCGCTATCGTTTTTTCAATTGAACGGTAACCCCATACCGGTTCGGAACTCATAGCAAAAGCAGGAGTAGATGTCTGACCAATAATTAAATCAGTGCGTGGCAAAATATCTTTCCACCGGATATTGGCATATTTAACATAAAAAGCATACTTATTGCTTTGCAGCGCATCATTAGCGTCTTCAGCCGCAAGCAGCACCTGAGCAGTAAATTTTGTGCTGATATAATAATCATATCCGAGATAAACCCTTCTAAACTGAAAAGCATTTCTTCCTTCTGGGATTCCGGTATATTGATTTGAGCCCCCTCTGTTCAATGAATCCGAATGAGCCTTATAATAATAATCTCCGAACGCATATCCGGATAATTTTCCGTGGGGCTTAAAAGTAGTATCCGAGAGATCATTCTGAGCATACGAAACTTTTACCATAAAGATCAAGCATGCCAGTAAAGGTACGATAATTTTCGCGCCGGGTAATTTTAAATGAGTGTTCATACATTTTTGTTTGATTATGTTGCAAAGGAAGGATGTTAATGTTACCTGAATGTTACGCCAATATTAAATTAATATTAACTTTAGCAGGAAAAATAAGAAAGGCACCATGGATTGAAGGAGACATCATACACTCCTTTATTCTAATAATCCCTCCAATTTATCCAAAAGGGTAAAGAATGAATAGTGACAAATTTTCTACCTTTGAAACCATGTTTAGATAACAATATTATTGTGAGAACCGTATTGGTAATAGACGACGAGGAGAAATTAAGAACCCTTCTGACAAGAATTATTAGCTTGGAGGGGCTGGAAGTCTTTTCTGCAAATAATGGTAAAGCCGCTCTCAAAAGGCTCGAACAGACGGATATTAATGTGGTTCTTTGTGATGTAAAGCTGCCGGATATCAACGGTGTAGAATTAGCACAAGTCATAAAAGAAAAATATCCGCTGACTGAAATTATCCTGCTGACTGCTTATGCCAACATTCAGGACGGCGTTCAGGCGATTAAAAATGGCGCTTTTGATTATCTTATAAAAGGCGATGATAACAATAAGATCATCCCCCTGCTGCATAGTGCTCTTGAAAAAGCCGGTATGTCTAAAAGGCTGATGCAATTAGAAAAGCAAGTAGGTGAAAAATATTCTTTTGAAAACATAATCGGTAGTTCAAAAAATATTAAAGAAGTAATTGACCTTGCGCAGAAAGTATCTCAGACAGACACTACCGTTTTGCTGACGGGCGAAACCGGAACAGGTAAAGAAGTATTCGCACAGGCTATTCATTACGCAGGCAAAAGAAACCATAAACCTTTTGTAGCGCTCAATTGCTCTGCCTTCAGCAAAGAATTATTGGAAAGCGAATTATTCGGACATAAAGCCGGCGCATTTACCGGAGCCATCAAAGACAAAAGAGGGTTATTTGAAGAAGCGAATACCGGCACCATTTTCCTTGATGAAATCGGGGAAATGGATGTTGATCTTCAGGCTAAGTTATTGAGAGTATTGGAAACGGGAGAATTCCTAAAAATAGGAGAAACAAAACCGGTGCATATCAATGTCAGAATAATCGCGGCAACAAATAAAGATCTACAAAAAGAAATAGAAACAGGGCATTTCAGAGAAGACCTTTACTACCGGATTTCCGTATTCGAGATAGCACTCCCCCCCCTCCGTGAAAGAATCCAGGATATCGAAACATTGGCCTTACACTTTCTCGAATTGTTTTCAACAAAAATGAATAAAAAAATTAAAACCATCTCGCCTGAATGCCTGGAAGCGCTAAAACGTCATGCATGGAATGGCAATATCCGGGAACTGAAAAATGTGATTGAGAGAAGTGTCATCTTATCTAAAGAAAATGAACTAACACTTGATAGCCTGCCGGCAGAGCTGCAAGGCCATCCCATCCAGGCAAGAGAAGGCAGGCAGCTTTCAGCTTTTGACCTGGCAAGTGCAGAAAAAATTCATATCCAAAAAGTGCTCAACTACACGAACGGAAACAAAACCGAAGCCGCCAGGCTTCTGAATATTGCTCTGACTACCTTGTACAGAAAACTGACTGAATATAATATCAGCTAAATAATACCTTTCATAATGCTATGCCGGCCCTTTCATTTTGAAAGGGTTTTTTTATGTTTACATTTTCATCTGTACACTGAGAATCATACCCTGAAAGCATTCCAGAAGATAAGTAGATAATTGGAACGGGATTTGGCAATGGGAATTATAATAAATTCATCATCATTCAAACTAAAACTAATGCTTACCATCATTTTAATTCTTGCCGGACTTGCGTGCTTTGCACTGATTTATAAATCTATTCAGTTCTTTGAAAAAATATAATCGTATGACAGCCTTATTCATTATTGCCATATTGGTCTTTGTATATATATGTTATGTACTGATCAAACCTGAAAAATTTTAACGACTTATCATGGATACTGAAATTTCTGGAATCGTATGTATGTTCGTTGCCACGCTTGTTATATCTTTCCCATTAGGAAGATACATAGCGAAAGTATATGAAGGCCAGCGAACTTTATTGGACCCGGTTTTTAATCCTGTAGAAAAATTCCTGTACCGTATCAGCGGCATCCATATTTCCAGGGAAATGAACTGGAAGCAACAAATGGCCGCTATGCTGACCATTAACATGATATGGTTTTTATTAGGGATGTTCATCTTAATGAATCAGAGCTGGTTGCCACTGAATCCCGACCATAATCCGGGGCAATCGCCTGATCTGGCATTTAATACGGCCATCTCATTCATTACAAACTGTAATTTACAGGACTATTCCGGCGAAACAGGAGTAAGCTATCTGAGCCAGCTTTATCTGATGTTTTTGCACTTTGCCAGCGCTGCCACCGGCATGGCTGCGGCGGCGGCAGTCTTCAACGGCTTAAAAAGCAGCACAACCGATAAGCTGGGAAATTTTTATAACTATTTTATTAAGAGTATTACCCGGATATTATTACCTGTTTCTTTCATTATTGCTATCCTGTTTGTATTCAATGGCATGCCGATGACCTTTTTAGGCAAGGATACCCTTACCTCTCTGCAAGGAGCCATTATGCACATTTCACGCGGTCCCGTAGCCGGTTATGTCGCTATCAAGCACCTGGGGACAAACGGCGGAGGTTTTTTTAATGCTAACTCAGCGCATCCTTTTGAAAATCCTGATTATTTCACCAACATGGTTGAGATGATCGCTCAGATGATCATTCCATTTGCTATGGTATTTGCTCTGGGCTTTTATCTGAAAAGGAAGAAGCTTGCTTATGTCATTTTTGCAGTGATGACCCTTGGATTTCTGTTGCTCGTCATTCCCAATATCTCCATGGAAACGAAAGGCAATCCCGCTATTGCAGCTATGGGTATTAATACTTCTGCGGGAAATATGGAAGGGAAGGAAGTACGCTTTGGTGCAGCGGCTTCCGGCTATTGGAGTATTGCAACGACCGTTATTTCCACGGGTTCTGTCAATTCCATGCACGACAGCTTTATGCCTCTTTCGGGGATGAATATGATGCTTGCCATGATGGTGAACTGTTTTTACGGCGGCGTGGGCGTTGGCTTCCTTAACTTTTTTGTATTCATTATCCTGGCGGTATTTATAGGAGGATTAATGGTAGGACGAACGCCTGAATTTTTAGGTAAAAAAATAGAAGCACGTGAAATGAAAATCGCCCTGATCGTGGCTTTGCTGCATCCTTTTTTAATACTAACAGGCACTGCCCTGGCAAGTTATATTTATGTTCAGGATCCAAGCGCTTATGCTGCATGGTTAAACAATCCGGGGTTCCACGGTTTCAGCGAAATGCTGTATCAATATGCTTCCACCACCGCAAACAACGGCAGCAGCTTTGCCGGACTTGGAGCAACTACTCCCTGGTGGAATATCAGCACAGGATTTGTCCTGCTATTTTCCAGGTATTTACCAATTATTGGTCCCGTAGCTATCGCAGGAAGCCTGGCTGCCAAAAAATACACTCCCGAAAGCGCAGGAACCTTAAAGCCGGATACGGCAACTTTTGGATTAATGACTTTTGCGGTGATATTTATCATCACAGCGCTGTCATTTTTCCCTTCTCTTGCCTTAGGGCCTATTGCAGAATATTTCACCTTTCATTAATGTTCAAATATTTTTAAAATGAGATTAGCCAATAAATCTTTATTTCAAAAAGATATCATCGGTCAGGCTTTGAAACAATCCATCGTAAAGTTGCATCCCAAAATAATGTTTCATAATCCCGTTATGTTTACCGTGGAGATAGGAACTTTCATTATGCTGTGTGTATGCATCGGAATATTACACGGGCAAAAGTCGCAAGGAACTTTCGGATATAACTTTACCGTGTTTGTCTTTCTTCTTTTAACCTTGCTGTTTGCAAACTTTGCAGAAGCAGTGGCTGAAGCGAGAGGCAAAGCTCAGGCAGAAAGCCTGCGGAAAACGCGGGAAGAAACACCGGCAAAATATATCCAGCCTGTGGGGGAAATGTATGTAAATGAAATGAAAATTATTCCTTCTTCCCAACTGAAAAAAGGAGATGTATTTATATGTGAAGCAGGTGATATCATTCCTGCTGACGGAGAGATCATTCAGGGTTTGGCAACGATTGATGAAAGCGCCATCACCGGAGAAAGCGCTCCTGTTATAAGGGAAGCGGGAGGAGATAAAAGCTCGGTGACGGGGGGTACTAAAGTGTTATCAGATAAAATAAAAGTAGAAGTTACCGCGGAACCCGGTGAAAGTTTTCTGGATAAAATGATCGCGCTGGTGGAAGGTTCCAGCCGCCAGAAAACACCCAATGAAATAGCGCTGACTATTCTATTGGCAGGATTCACTTTAGTGTTTATTATTGTAACCGTCACTTTAAAACCTTTCGCTGATTATGCACATACGCCCATCACTATTGCGGCATTTATTTCTCTATTTGTGTGTCTTATTCCAACGACCATCGGCGGATTGCTATCTGCCATAGGCATCGCCGGTATGGACCGGGCATTACGCGCCAACGTAATTACGAAAAGCGGTAAAGCGGTTGAAACTGCCGGTGATGTGGATGTACTGCTTTTAGATAAAACAGGCACTATTACTATTGGAAACAGAAAAGCTACCCATTTTTATCCGGCAAATGGAATAGACGAGAAACAATTTATCCGGGCTGCGGTCATGAGTTCCATGGCAGATGATACCCCCGAAGGGAAATCCATTATTGAGCTGGCGAAGCAGAATAATGACAGCAATTTCATTTCTTTTGAAAAAAAAGCCGGAATGAAATTTATAAAGTTCACCGCAGAGACAAGAAGCTCGGGAATGGATTATGATAATCACAGGATAAGAAAGGGCGCTTCGGACGCGATAAAAAAATTAATAGAAAAGTCCGGAAATCCTTTTCCTGCAGAAATTGCTGAAAAAGTCAGGAGCATATCAGAAAACGGAGGAACCCCTCTGGTGGTTTCTGAAAATGAATCAGCCAAAGGCGTCATCGAATTACAGGATATCATTAAACCGGGCATCCAGGAACGTTTTCAGCGCCTCAGAAAAATGGGAATAAAAACAGTAATGGTTACAGGAGATAATCCATTGACTGCAAAATTTATTGCCGATAAAGCCGGTGTGGATGATTTTATCGCAGAGGCTACGCCGGAAGATAAAATGGATTACATCAGGAAAGAACAGACAGGAGGAAGGCTAGTAGCCATGATGGGCGACGGAACCAATGATGCGCCGGCATTAGCACAGGCAGATGTAGGCGTTGCCATGAACAGCGGCACACAGGCAGCCAGGGAAGCAGGAAATATGGTGGACCTGGATAATGATCCCACTAAGCTTATTGAGATAGTAGAAATAGGAAAACAATTATTAATGACCAGAGGCGCCCTCACTACTTTTTCCATTGCCAATGATGTAGCTAAATATTTTGCCATCATTCCCGCCCTGTTTATTATGGCTATTCCGGCTTTGCAACATCTGAACATTATGAATTTGCACAGCCCTCAAAGCGCTATTTTATCTGCAGTCATTTTTAATGCTATTATTATTCTTCTCTTAATTCCCCTGGCATTAAAGGGAGTGGTTTATAAACCGGTGGGGGCAAGCGCCTTATTGCGCAGAAACCTTTTCATATACGGGATCGGTGGGATTATTGCTCCCTTTATCGGCATTAAGCTCATTGATCTTTTAGTGACGTTTCTCGTGATCTATCTTAAATAGAAAATAAATTTTTTTAAAATGAAATCGAGTCTCATTCCTGCCGTCAGATTAACTATAGTTTTAATCCTGTTGCTATCAGGAGTCTATAACCTTGTTATATTTGGTATTGCACAAATAGCTCCTAATCATGGAAAAGGCGAAATAGTTATGTATAATGGAAAGGTGTATTACAGCAACATTGGCCAATCCTTTACAGAAGATAAATATTTCTGGTCGCGCCCATCGGCAGTAAATTATAATGCCGCCGGAAGCGGAGGGAGCAATATGAGTCCTTTTAATAAGGATTATTTAAAAACCGTTCAGGCCAGAATAGACACCTTTTTAGTGCATGATCCCGGAATAAAAAAACAGGACATTCCTGTTGGCCTGGTAACGGCAAGTGGCAGCGGGTTAGACCCCGATCTCTCACCTGCCGGCGCATTGATACAAGTGCCCCGCATTGCCCGGGTACGGCACCTGCCGGAGAACCAGGTACGGGCATTGGTACACGCAAATATTCAACGGCCTTTATTTGGATTATTTGGCCCTGCCAAAGTAAACGTATTGAAATTGAATATAGCCTTAGATAAATTAAGCCTTAAATAATATTTTGAATTTTATGAAAAAACATGGTTGGGCCTTATTGATGATCCCTTTTGTCCTTTATTCATTTGCCACTTCCGCCCAAACGGCTCATTACCCCACATTTGATACTTCGAGGCTATTGCCATCTCCACTGCCTTCTCCTCCCTTCCCAAGCGCTGACTGGAGTTACAATGAACCTTTAATCGGATTGCCCGAAGATGCTTCTGATGGCTTTTTACAAAAATTGCTTGGAATGGCTAACGACAAAAGCAGAATTAAAATATATGGATGGGCTGAACCTTCATTTAACCTGAGTACATCCCAAAAAACAAATATTCCGGTTGCCTATAATATTATACCTAATTCTGTAGAGTTAAACCAGCTCGTTTTACGTATTGAACGGGAACCTAATACCGTACAAACAGATCATTTCGATTGGGGTTTCCGGGTGACTAATCTTTATGGAGAAGATTACCGATATACCACTGCCAAAGGATGGCTCAGCAACGGTTATTTCAGAAAAAATAATTTGTACGGATATGATCCTGTTGAAATATACGGATTATTGTATTTCCCTAAAGTAACACAGGGGCTTATCATTAAAATCGGCAGATTTATCTCTCCACCTGATATAGAATCGCCTTTAGCCGTTAATAATTATTTATTTACTCACTCGGTGCTGGTCTCTTATGATGCAGATACCTATACAGGCATTCAGGCATCCTTCAAGCTTTCAAAACGTATTCAGCTTATCACAGGAATACACGGTGGAAATGATGTTGCAGTTTGGGATAAATCCGCGAGCCTGCATGGACAACTGATGCTCCGATGGGTATCCCGGAATAACAATAATGCACTTTGGGGTGGCATTAATTCCTTAGGCGCAGATAATTATCGTGCTTATCATGACAACAAACAGGCGATTGTTGTAACCTGGGGTCACCGTTTCGACCGTATCTTCCATATACAAACTGAAGCATACTATCAGTGGCAATATAATGGCGCGACGGGCGGCTCACCGACCTTTGGGCCGGTCCACTATGATGCCGGCGGAGGAGCCGGGCCTGTTATTCCGGGTATCAACCAGCAGCTTGGATTCGTCAATTATTTCCAAATGTTGCTTTCGCAAAAAGCTTTCTTATCTTTAAGGAATGATTTCTTTGAAGATGTACAGGGCCAGCAGACAGGATTTAAAACCAGCTATTTCAGCCATACCCTCGGACTTAATTATTTTTTCACTCATTGGATACAGATACGGCCCGAAATACGTTATGATTGGAATTCGACCTTCAATCTGATCGGAGATCAGTTTACTAAAGTGAAACCTTATGATGCAGACAGCAATGATCCTAAATCTCACCAGGTTATTTTTTCGATGGACCTGATTGTGAGGTTCTGAATATAATTGCACGAAAATGCCGGAAGGAATTAACATAAGCGCTCAACATTTTCTTGATCTTATTCAAAAATCGAGACGGGGAAAGTTTAAGATATACATCGGGATGAGCGCCGGCGTTGGTAAAACATACCGGATGCTGCAGGAAGCTCACGCGTTGTTGAAAAATGGAATTGATATAAAAATTGGTTATGTGGAAACTCACGACCGTCAGGAAACTATAGCACTATTGGATGGATTGCCCGTAATTCCGAGAAGAACAATTTTCTATAAAGGGAAAGAGCTGGAAGAAATGGATCTGCAAGGCATTATTAATCTTCGTCCTGAAGTGGTCATAGTGGATGAATTGGCACATACCAACGTGGAAGGAAGCAAAAATGAAAAACGCTGGCAGGATGTACTGGATATTCTTTCCGCGGGGATTAATGTGATCAGCGCAGTCAATATTCAGCACATCGAAAGCCTGAATGAAGAAGTAAAAAACATTACTTCCATAGAAGTAAAAGAACGAATCCCTGACAGCATATTGACTCAGGCAGATGAAATAGTGAACATTGATCTTACGGCGGATGAGCTTATTTCCAGGTTAAAAGAAGGGAAAATTTACGGGCATGAAAAAATTGAGACTGCTCTTAAAAATTTTTTTCAAAGTGATAATATCCTTCAACTGCGGGAATTGGCGTTAAAAGAAGTTGCTTCTTATGTAGAACGCCAGGTAGAAACTGATGTACTCAAAAAAAGCCCTCTCAGACGGGAGAAATTTTTAGCCTGCATCAGCAGCAATGAAAAAACCGCTAAGACTATCATCAGAAAAACCGCCCGCCTGGCAAACTATTATCATAGTAAATGGTACGTGCTGTATGTCCAAAAACCATCCGAGAATCCTGACAGGATCGCGTTAGATAAACAACGGTACCTAATCAATAATTTTAAGCTGGCTACAGAATTAGGCGCAGGCATCATCAAGGTGAAACATGACCGTGTGGCTCAGTCGGTTATAGAACAGGCAGAGCAACTGGGAATCACCACTGTTTGCATAGGGAAACCAAAGATCAACTTATTAAAAGTGATCCTTTCAACCGCGTTGTTTAATGAATTATTGAAAAAATTATCATCGGCAGATATTGACTTAATCATTTTATCATGAAGATAAAGACACAAGTGGCTTTCGGCGTAGGACTCCTTTTTTTGCTGATTATTCTGCTCGCAGTCGTAGGGGCCTGGTATATTAATACGTTGAAGAAAGATACGAATAATATCCTCACTTCCAATTATAACTCTGTACAATATTCGAGGAATATGCTCCTTGCCCTGGACGATATACCCCGGAATCCAAAAGCCATTGCTGATTTTGAAATTAATCTTAAAAATCAGGAAAATAATATTACGGAAGTGGGAGAAAAAGGAGCTACAAAGCAGCTTGCTGACAACTTAAACGAGTGGCTTTCTCATCCTTATGACACCTCCGCCCAAAAACTTATCCGGAGAAATATTTTAGAGGTCATGCATTTGAATATGCAGGCTATCGTTCGAAAAAGCAAAGTGGCCTCAGAAACCGCTGAAACCGCCACTATCTGGATTGCTATCACTGGAACTTTTTGCTTCATCATCGCATTTGTCCTGCTGATAAACCTGCCTGGAAATATTGCTAACCCCATTAAAGAGCTGACAGAAAGCACCATGCAGATAGCCGATCAGAATTATACTCAGCGAGTTCATTTTAAAGGTCGCAGTGAATTCGGTGAGTTAGCCAAATCCTTTAACACCATGGCAGAAAAATTGGAAGAATATGCCGGAAGCAACTTATCAAAAATACTGATTGAGAAAAAGCGGATCGAAGCCATCATCAATAATATGCATGACCCTGTCATCGGGTTAGATGAGCAGAATGATATATTGTTCATTAACGAAGAAGCATTAAAAATTACAGGATTAGTGAAGGAAGATGTAGTAGGAAGAAGTGTAAAAGACGTGGCATTGACAAACGATCTGATCCGGTCATTAATACAAGATATTTTTGCGGTAAAAAAAGCTGAAAAGAAAGAGCAGGAATCTCCCTTAAAAATATATGCAAACGGCAAGGAAAGCTATTTCGAAAAAAATATACTGACTATCTCAATCACCCCTACCGGAGAAGAATCAAAGCAAATTACCGGAAATGTGATCATGCTGCGAAACATCACTGTTTATAAAGAATTGGATGCTGCCAAAACTAATTTCATTGCTACTGTTTCTCATGAGCTGAAAACTCCGATATCTTCTATTCAGATGAGCCTTCAGCTATTGGGGCAAGAAGCGATTGGTAAATTGAATGATGAGCAAAAAGCACTATTGGAAAGCATTGGGGAAGATAGCACCAGGCTACTGAAGATCACAGGTGAACTTTTGAATATGACGCAGTTAGAGAGTGGAAATATTCAACTTTCCATTTCCACATCCGATCCGGTTGAGATATTGCAATATGCTATTAATGTGAATAAAACGGCTGCTGATCAAAAGCAAATTGAGATGGAGGCCCATTACCCCGATAATTTACCAGAAGTTCGCGCAGATAGTGAAAAGGCAGCATGGGTATTAACGAATCTTATATCAAATGCCATTCGCTATTCTTATAATAATTCGACTGTCTTTTTGGGTATTTCAGTAGAAAAGGAACACGTGGCATTTACGGTAAAGGACACAGGGCAGGGTATTTCCCTGGAATATAAAGACAAAATATTTGACCGGTATTTTCGTATTCCCGGTTCCAAGAAAGAAGGGACAGGGCTTGGACTTACCATTAGTAAAGAATTTATAGAAGCTCAGGGCGGACATATCACTGTCGAAAGTAGCTTAGACACCGGGAGCATTTTTACCGTGACGCTACCGGTGGCGGCGTAATTGAGCGCTATGAAAATGTGCCTCAAAAAGATACCTTGGAAGATTCAAAATGATGCTCCCTATATCCTTAAAATGATGATACATCTGATTTAAGCCCACAGATCCCCCGGTTGCCTGTATAATCTTTTAACTTTATGGAGAAATTATTTACCGAATGAATGATACCTTTGCATGATAATCATGAAGAAAGGGCAGATATGGGAAATAGGGGATAAAATTGTTTTATTCATTAGGGCATTAGGACTACTAATCACTAAAGTAGTAAAACAAATTGTTCTTCCGAACCGCAAAAGGAAAGGCAACCTTCTTTCCAGTCTTTTATTGTTTTTCATTTCTTTAAATGATTTAGTTGTCACTTTTTCATGGGGCTTCTCGGTCAGGTTCGTTCTGCGTTGGAAACATTATGACCGGGCCGTTTTCTTAGCAAAGCGCGCGATGCTTTTTGCCGGATTTGCGCTCTTTCTATTATCTTCCTTTGAATGGTCATACCCCGAAGCGCCGGAATTAACGCACACAAACTCTGTTGTACAAACGGGGTTGGATGCCCATGACAGAGCTCCGAAAAAAACGGTACAATACCATACTGCACCTTTAAGAAATACCGGACCCGCCTGGGGCTTTAAAAATATCAAAGCATACCGATCAACCTGTGGTCATGCACCTCTTATTACTTCAAAAATTTATTTACATCATGGTAATTTCCGGATCTGATACCGGGTTAATGTGATCTTCCATTAGAGCCTGTTTCCATTATCAGGAAACTTATAGGTTCATTATTTTATTCTGTAATATTAATC
>SCQV01000281.1 GCA_004299085.1 Chitinophagaceae bacterium
AGCCTGCACGGCATATTGTCCGGGTTGGTAAGTTCCCACTGCTTCCGGAACAGGGAAAGCAATATTGAGCCTGTTCCAGCAGTTTATGGCCAATACAGCCATTGTCAGATCCATTAGCTCTTGGTCAGAAAATTGCTTTTTTGCTTCCTCAAATATAGTATCAGGTACCTGACCCCTTTCAAGCTTAGTGACAGCTTCTGCCCACGCCAGTGCAGCGCGCTCTCTTTCCGTGTAAAAAGGAGCTTCCCGCCAGGCATCCAATACAAGCAGGCGTTGGGCTGTTTCGCCGTCAGCCAGCAAATCTTTGGAATGCATATCCAGACAAAATGCGCAACCATTTATCTGCGATACCCTGAACTCGATTAATTGATGTAAGGATTTTTCCAGCGATGATTTTGCCAGGTATTTACCGAATCCATACAGTGCAGCCATCGCCTGCTGCCCGTTTTTCCGGATTTCACTACGTGATTTCATTTTGTTTTTGTTTTAAAGATTTATTGAATATTTGATTTATACCCCAATAATGATTGAGATAGAAGAAATTGGACAGGTAGGGAGAATTGTTTTATAGAAGAAGTAAGAATTATGAAGGCTAAAGCCTAAGAAGCTTCAGATCTTAATGGGTTAAAAAGAACAATATTGAACTACCGGAAATTAAAACATCGTAAATCATAAATCGTTAATCTTTATTCTTAGATGAAAGAAGTACGATTGAAGATCAACGATTTTTGATTTTAGAAGATGACTTTTAATGCAATACCTGTTTCAGCTTATCTTCCAGTTCTGCTCCGCGGAGGTTTTTGGCAACGATCTTACCATCAGGACCTATCAGGAAATTAGTGGGAATACTATAAACATGGTATAATAAGGCAGCAGCATTGCTCCATCCCTGCAGGTCGCTGACTTCAGTAAACGGAAGATCATCCTGACGGATAGCTATCAGCCAGCCTTCACGGCTGTTATCCAATGACACGCCAAGTACGGTGAAGTTCTTATTTTTAAATTCATCATAAGCTTTTACCACATTCGGATTTTCTGCCCGGCAATAAGTACACCAGCTTGCCCAGAAATCAACCAACACATATTTACCTCTGAAAGAGGACAAGCTTACGGGCTCACCTTTTGTATTATTCATGGTAAAATCAGGCGCATCAGCTCCAACAGCAGTAGCAGCCATCAAATTGATATTCGTAAGAGCGATCTTTGCATACCGCGTATTTTTAACTTTGTCAGTCAGCGTGTTAAACAAATTCAGTATTTCCTGTGGCTGCATGGTATGCAGCTCATTCATCAGCACGAAAACGCTGGCTACAGCCTCGGGGTGATATTGTACAAAAGCAATTCCGGTACTTTCCATCTGCTGATTGAAATCATTGGCTTGTTGCTGAAGCGCGGCTACTGTTGAAGAATCGCTTTCATTAACGGAAGCAGATTCATTATTGATCTTTTTCGCCTGTAAAATCAAAGGATTAAATTCTTCCTGGTATTTCTGCATTGCTATTGTCTGAGCATTTCCCGTTATGTCGCTTTTCGGGAAAGTTTTCATCGAGGTGTTTATGTCTATGGTGTCATCCCCGCTGCTGACAACCAAGATGGGAAATCCTGCATTCTTTAATGATACGGCAAAAACTGAAAGTCCGTTTGCTTTGCCTTTTAATTCAAATTGATTGTCGCTGATAACGGCGCCGTCTTCTTTTGTACTGTTATCCACATTATAAAGCGCTATGGTACTGCCATCCCCACCTTCAACAGTCCCTTTAACGACAAATGCTTTTTCTTGTGCCGGCAAGCTCTGCGAAATGCTTAAAGCAAGTGCTATTAAAAGCAATCCGGCTTTTATCGAAATTCTCATTTTATATAAAATTATTGGATACAAATTTAGGAAGAAATAATCGAAGTTCAACTTGCTATGCTTCCTGTCCCATCCATAAAGCGCCGCCGATGCTATCTTTTCTGGCTCCTGTAACGGAGGCAAGCGTCGTATTATTTTGACGCCAGCGCAAAACACCCAGCAATGCCATAATCAGGGCTTCTTTAAACTCAACCGTTTGCTTATCAGGAACGGTCACATTTACATGAAGAGGCATCAGTTTTTCATTGATCAGCGAAATTAAAAAACTGTTAAAAGCCCCACCACCCGTGATAAGCAGCTTTTGTTCTTCATTTTGGTTCAATGATAGTTTTTCAATGTCATCTTTTATTTGCAAAGAAATGTGTTCACAATAGGTTCTTAATTTTCCCTGAATAGAGATTGGATAATTTTGTATCAATGGTAAGATTACTTCTATCCCAAATTCATTAGCCAGCGATTTAGGCCAAGGCTGTTGATAATAACCTAACGTATTTAATTCATTCAGTAATTGATTATTAATCTGCCCCTGCTTTGCTAATTGTCCACCTTCATCATAGGGTTGTCCAAGTTGGGAAGACAAGCTGTTCAACACGCGGTTAGCCGGACAAATATCAAAAGCGATCACTTTATTCTCAGCATGATAAGAGATATTGGCTATTCCACCAATATTGAGAAAAAGAGTAGTTCCAGAGAAAAGTAATTGTTCACCGGCAGGCACTATCGGTGCACCCTGTCCACCCAACGCCACGTCTAATGAGCGCAAATCGCTGACCACTGCCATGTTGGTTTCTGCAGCTATGGCAGCACCATCCCCTAATTGGGTAGTTAATAATTGCTTTGGTAAATGAAAAACGGTATGCCCGTGTGAAGCGATCAAATCTGCCTGTAAATGAATATTATTTCTTTCTATAAAATGATTGACCATTTTACCCAGATAATGTCCGTAATCCACATGCAATTGACAATAATCAAGCGCCGAAAACTGAGTTGCTTTTTCCAGCTTCTCTTTCCATTCCTTAGAATAAGGTATGCAGTCCGCAGCTTTGATTTCATAATTCCATTTCCCCGCCTGCTCGTGAAAATGTGCAAACACCAAGTCTAACCCGTCTAAGGAACTGCCAGACATTAAACCGATTGATTTATAAATCATAAGGGGACAAGATAAAAGATAAAAGATAAAAGTTGAAAGACAAAAGTAAGAGATAAAGGTTGAAGCCCAAAACAGAAAACCATAAACCCCAAAGAGGTATTCTTTTAAAGTGGTGTCCTTATTTTTAGTAACAGGCTAACCTTAGTAGAGAATGATAATAACGTCATATTCCAACCTTATTACATCTTCACGTTTCGCTGGAATAAGTAATAAAGTAATAAGGTTTAATAGCACATCACTTTTTTTCTACTAAGGTTTGCCTCCGTGAATAAATCAAAAGATTATTTAAAAAGGCAGCTCTGAAAACTTATTTTTGATGCCCTTTTATAGCGGTAAAAAAATCAATGGACAGGAAGGATCGGCAGAGGGCTGAATAAAAGCGGCATTTCAATCTAAGACTTCACGTGCATGGTTCCTTTCCACTATTTCTTTTATTTTATCTACCTTTGCATCGCTTTTCAGGCGGATTTCGTTTATTGTTCGGCCTGACTCGCATTAGACGGAACTAATAAACATGAAACAAATTACAGACTGTTTATCAGAAAGAATACTTATTCTGGATGGCGCCATGGGCACCATGATTCAAAGACATCAACTTACCGAAGCTGATTTTAGAGGAGAAAGGTTTAAAAACCATTCTCACGATCTGAAAGGAAATAATGATCTGCTCAGCATCACCCGGCCTGACATTATCAGGGAAATACACAGGGAATATCTGGAAGCCGGCAGTGACATTATTGAAACCAATACTTTCAGCTCTACTTCCATCGCGCAGGCAGATTATGATTTGAAATCGCTGGCGTATGAGTTAAATGTAGCCGGAGCGAAGTTAGCCCGCCAGGCGGCAGATGAATTCACCGCCAAAGACTCTTCCAAACCCCGCTTTGTAGCAGGCGCCATCGGTCCTACCAATAAAACACTTTCCTTATCCCCCGATGTCAGTAACCCAGGTTATCGTGCGGTTACTTTTGACGAAGTGGCAAATGCCTATTATGAGCAGGTACACGGATTATCTGACGGGGGCGTGGATCTTTTATTGATTGAAACAATTTTTGATACATTGAATGCAAAGGCTGCGATTTATGCCATCAAAAAATATTTCCGTGAATCGGGGGAACCGGCACTTCCTATCATGATTTCGGGAACTATCACGGATGCATCAGGAAGAACATTAAGCGGACAAACACTGGAGGCATTTTATATTTCTGTGAAGCATGCTCAACCGCTAAGTGTGGGATTAAATTGTGCATTGGGTGGAAAACAAATGCGTCCGTATATGGAAGAGCTTTCCAAAGTCGCTTCCTGTTATACCAGTTGCTATCCGAATGCAGGTTTACCGAATGCTATGGCGGAATATGATGAAACACCGGAAGATACAGCGGGCGTTTTGCAGGAATTTGCGAATGCAGGATTTGTCAATATTGTAGGCGGATGTTGCGGCACCACCCCCGATCATATCAGAGAAATTGCCGAAGAGGTAAAAGGAATAAAACCACGTTCTGTTCCTGCGACAGAGGCAAGGCATATCTTGCCTCAACCAATATAAATAACCAAATGGATAATCAAGAAACCAAACACTCATCCCTGAATTTATCGGGTTTAGAACCTGTTTCCATACGGACAGATTCCCTATTTGTCAATGTGGGTGAAAGAACCAACGTCACCGGATCTAAGAAATTTGCACGCCTAATCCGCGAAGGGCAGTTTGAAGAAGCGCTTTCCATTGCACGCCAGCAGGTAGAAAACGGTGCACAGATCTTAGATGTGAACATGGATGATGCGCTGTTGGATGGCGAAAAGGCAATGGTGAATTTCCTGAATTTGTTGCAGGCGGAACCCGATATTGCGAAGATCCCCATCATGATTGATTCCAGTAAGTTTCCCATCATTGAAGCGGGATTAAAATGTGTGCAGGGGAAATGCATTGTCAATTCCATTTCGATGAAAGAAGGCGAAGAGAAATTTATTCGTGAAGCGGAAATTTGTCTTGATTTCGGCGCCGCGGTGGTAGTAATGGCGTTTGATGAAAAAGGCCAGGCAGACAATACGGAAAGAAGAGTGGAGATAGCGCAGAAAGCTTATGACATCCTGACTAAGAAAATAGGATTCCCTTCTACAGATATTATTTTTGACCTCAATATTTTCCCGGTGGCAACTGGTATTGAAGAGCATAACATTAATGCGCTTTCTTTTATAGAAGCCACTCGACTGGTGAAGCAAAAATTGCCTGATGTCAAAATAAGCGGTGGCGTCAGCAACCTTTCTTTTTCATTCAGAGGCAACGATACGGTTCGTGAAGCCATGCACTCCGTTTTTTTGTATCATGCGATAAAAGCGGGGATGGATATGGGCATCGTGAATGCAGGACAATTGAAAGTGTATGATGAAATAGAGCCTCAGTTAAGAGAGCTTTGCGAAGATGTGATCCTTAACCGGGATCCCGAAGCCACAGACAAGCTGTTAGCCTTTGCCGAATCTGTAAAATCGGAGGGGAAGAAAGTGGAGAAAGATTTAAGCTGGAGAAACAGAACGGTTGAAGAAAGACTAAGCCATTCTTTAATTAACGGGATTACGGATTTTATTGAAACAGATACCGAAGAAGCCCGGTTAAAATATCCCAAACCTTTAGATGTCATTGAAGGCCCATTGATGGCAGGGATGAATGTTGTGGGTGATTTATTCGGTGCAGGGAAAATGTTTCTTCCACAAGTGGTGAAGAGCGCCCGTGTCATGAAGAAATCTGTTGCTGTGTTGAATCCGTACATGGAAGCCGAGAAAGAAAAGCTTGTAGCAGAAAAAGGTCCGGAGGCCATGAAAAACGGACGAATTCTCCTGGCTACAGTAAAGGGTGATGTGCATGATATTGGGAAAAATATTGTGGGTGTTGTTTTAGGATGCAATGGTTATGATGTCATTGATTTGGGTGTGATGGTTCCTGCAGAAAAGATTTTGCAGACAGCCAAAGAAAAAGAGGTGGACATCATTGGCGTCAGCGGACTGATTACTCCGAGCTTAGATGAAATGGTGCATGTGGCCCGGGAAATGAAACGCCAAAATTTTACCCTTCCTTTACTGATTGGCGGCGCCACCACCTCAAGAACTCACACTGCCGTGAAAATTGCACCGGAATATGATCACGGAGTGGTGCATGTGCTGGATGCATCCAGGAGCGTTACAACAGTTAGTACACTTTTAAACGCAGTGACAAGGCCTGCTTTTTTAGAAAAGACAAAAGTGGAGTATGAGGATGTTCGAGAGAAGTTCAAAAATAAAAAATCTGCCAAGCAATATCTTTCTTTTGAAGGCGCAAGAAAGAATAAAGTACAAATTGACTGGACAAGCTACACTCCACCTAAACCTAATTTTTTAGGTATTAAATCCTTTGGGAATTATGATTTGAATGAAATAGCGCAATTCATTGACTGGGGACCCTTCTTTATTGCATGGGAAATGCACGGAAAATTTCCGGCTATTTTAACCGATAAAGTCGTAGGTAAAGAAGCTACAAAGCTATATAATGATGCCACCGCGTTATTGCATAAAATAATTACTGAAAAATGGTTAACAGCTAAAGCAGCTATCGGTATATTTCCTGCTAATAGCAACGGAAAGGAAACGGTTATCATTAAAGATGATGGTACGGAAACGCACCTCGAATCCCTTCGCCAACAAATAAAAAAAGTGGCCGGAGAGCCTAATATCTGCCTGGCAGATTTTATTGCCCCTGAAGAAAGCGGTAAACAAGATTATATCGGCGCCTTTGCCGTAACTACGGGATTAGGGATTGAGAAATGGATTGACTATTTCGAAAAAGATCATGATGATTATAATAAAATTATGCTGAAAGCTTTGGCAGATCGTTTGGCAGAATCCTTTGCAGAATGTATGCATGAAAGAGTGAGAAAAGAATTCTGGGGTTACGTTGCTGATGAAAAGTTATCCAATGAAGAATTGATCCATGAAGATTACCGGGGAATACGCCCCGCTCCCGGATATCCCGCATGTCCGGAACATACGGAAAAAAGAAAATTATTTAAACTGATAGATGCTACTAAAAAGGCCGATATCATTCTCACGGATCACTTAGCCATGTACCCTGCCTCCAGCGTCAGCGGCTGGTATTTCTCACATCCTGCAAGCCGGTATTTTGGTATCGGGAAAATCTTAAAAGATCAGGTTGCAGATTATGCGCAGCGAAAAGAGTGGAGCATAGAAGAATCCGAACAATGGCTGAGGCCGCAATTGAATGATTAGAAAAAACAGCCGATAAATTTTCTTTCCATGCAGACCCTGGCAGAACTGTCGAAAGAATGTAGGCCGTAAATACCGCACAGTATTACTTTGCCTTATCCCCCTTAACTCTGCAGATAAATCCGGCTCATTGATACGTTGAGTGC
>SCQV01000282.1 GCA_004299085.1 Chitinophagaceae bacterium
TATAAATGATTATTTTGAAAATTCCTATAAGGAATTAGTTACATTTTTTGCCAAAGACAAAAAGATAAGTTCGGAAGAATTGAAAGAGATCATTAAGATGATAGAGGGGAAGTAGATATATAAGGTTGTTTGGCTATTTATGGGTTTGATGGCCATACTGTTCAATGGTTTAATTGTTAAATTATTAGTAGTGCCAAATGAATGTTCGATTTGTAATTTCCAATTTGTATATATGAAATACTTACTTTTAATCCTGACTTCTTTCCTTCTTTGTAAAACAACTATATGCTTTTCTCAAAACACCCATGTAAATAAAGAAAATGGTAATCAGATTCTTAAAAAAGTGTCACAGAAGTTAAATAGTCTAAGAAATATAAGATATGAATATAAAAGAGAAGTAAATTATTTCTCAGAACACTATTATAATAAATTGGATGGGGATATTTATTTAGGATTTGACGACCATGATACCATTTTGGGCTTTAGGTATCAAATGGAAAATAAAGATTCAAAAGAAATTTTTAATGGTACTGAAGAGTTTACTTTGGATAAGCAAAATAAATCCATTGAGATCAATGACCAACCTAAACAGAGTAGTTTTGATCACTTATCACTATTTTATAATTCATTAATAACTTTAAAAAATGCTTTGCCTATCATAATTTCTGATTCAACGTTACCTAAAACAGCCAGAGACACTACTATAAATAAGGTTTCTTATTATATGGTAAAAATTACTTTCGACAATAAAAATGTAATAAATCCCTATCTCGGGAAAACACGTTCTCCATTTACTCTTAAAAAGAATGTAATCTATAAAATAATTATTGATAAAGAAAGCTATTTACCAACAGAAGTAATACAAGTCAACAATCTGAACAACGATTATATTCAGACAAGTTTTACAAATATTATAACGAATCCAGTTGCGCCAAATAATCTATCATGGTACTATTCTACTTATACCGATGAATATAAGCCAGCGAAGCCACCGATATTTAAATTAATAACGGTTGAATCATCTGCTCCCGATTGGACGTTGCCGCTCTATAATACTAATAAAGATGTTTCACTTAAAGACTTTAAAGGGAAAGTTATCCTACTTGATTTTTGGATAAAGAATTGCGGACCTTGTATAACAAGCGTGCCTAATTTGAATGCCCTGCAGAGAAAATATGGGAAAAGATCATTTGATATTTTAGGTATCAATTCTTACGATTCTGAAGAAAATATGAAATGGTTCTGTGAACAAAATAAACCTGAGTATAAAATACTGATAAATGGGAAAAAGGTAGCTCAGGACTATGGAGTTTTTGCCTTTCCAACGACTGTCCTTATTGATAAAAATGGTAGAGTGGTATATGCCGGCGGTTTTGACCAATCAATTCTTGAAACGCTCATTAGAAAAATGTTGTAATATGTTTTAAGGCAGCATAGAATATATCTCCTAATATCTAAATATTTAATCATGCCAGCATTAATAATTTATCTGATCAAAGCCAATATTGCGCTGATACTGTTTTACCTGGCGTATCGCTTTGGCTTGCGCCGGCTGACTTTCTATATGCTCAACCGGTTTTTCCTGCTATTCGGTATTGCATTTTCTGCCCTTTTCCCATTGCTAAATCTGAATGCATTTTTTCAGCATCATCAGCAGCTTGCCGGCAGTGTGGCTTATTACGCGCCTGATTGGAATACTTTGCAACAGTACGTACAACCACAGAATCAGTTTACTGTCTGGACGCTTATTGCTTATGTATTCTGGGCAGGAGTTATAGTAATGTTCATACGGTTTTGCATGCAAATGCTGTCATTGTTTCGCATTCATTTACGAACTGAAGCAGGATTCTTACAGGAAGAAAAAATAAGATTCATGCATGACCGGATTAATCCGTTTTCATTTTTCAAAAACATTTATATTAATCCGGAGCTTCATACTGAAAACGAATTAGAAAAAATCCTGATCCATGAAAAGATTCATGCTAAGGGATGGCATACCGCCGATGTATTGGCCGGCGAGATCAACAATATTTTTTATTGGTTTAACCCTGGAGCGTGGATGATGAAAACAGCCATTCAGGAAAACCTGGAATTTATCACCGACCGTAAAATATTAAGTTCGGGTATGGATGCTAAATCTTATCAATATAGCCTGATAAAGGTGAGCAGCATTCTTTTTGCCAATCCGTTAACCAATCACTTTAACTTTTCACATTTAAAGACACGTATAAAAATGATGAACAGGAAAAAATCTCCGGGCTTCCATTTATTGCGCTATCTGTTAATTCTTCCGGTACTCACCTTTGTCGTATTGGTAATGACTTCATCACAAAGACGAAGTATTTCGTTGAAGACAGTAGTTAATATAACAAAGGAGGCAAAGATGAATTTCCAAAGCAGAGACAGCATTCCTTTGCCTTATGCCACCGATGCATTACCCGCCGATTATATAAATTTTCTGAGAAGAAACTCTTCCGTCGAAAGCCTCGAATGGTATCTTGTTCAGGGCAAGGGTCCCGTCTTGATACGTATAGAATTAAAGAATGGGAATGTTGAGGACTATGATGTCAATAATCCAGGAGGCATAAAAAAGGGAGAAGCGAAATACGGCAAGTTCCCTGCTCCTCCGCCACCTCCGCCACCTGCACCAGCAAGGGTAAAATCAACTTCTTCCAATACTTCAAACGTCAATACTAAAAATGGCTCCAGACATCTTCTTTCAGTTAATTTAGTCCCTACCTCTTTAGTTAGCCCACAGGAAGACACTGTAAAATGGGATGATAAATTTTATGCACGGATTGCTTATAAGTCAGCACAAATGAAGCATTATGATTGGGCAGAGAATTATGCACATAAATCGTTACAATTAAACCCCGATAATGCAAAGGCAAAACAAGTGCTTCACTATGTAACACAAATGCAGGAATATCAAAAGAAAATGGAGGAGTATGAAAAGGCACATAAGGATATGGATTCTACTCCTACTCATGCAGTCAACTTCAATTACCCGGTGAATAATCATGGACTGCTTTCTGAAACATCTTC
>SCQV01000283.1 GCA_004299085.1 Chitinophagaceae bacterium
CAAGCGCAGGCTTGTCTGCAGAGGCAGACAGGTCATTGTGATTTTTTATGATCTGTTCCTAAGACGAATCATTTTTGCCGGTCTTTATGGTTAAATATGATTGATAATCTGCGATTATCTTAATGGATCATACTGATCTGCACCTGTCTGCCGGCATAGGCAGGTTCTATTTCTTCCTGCATTGTTTCGGATAATCATTGTAAGGAGTACTTCATTTTCGTAGCGCTATCCTTGGGAATTTCAACCTTTTCCTTCCCCTGCAGCTACGTGGATATTATATCTTACACCGAGAAATAGTTTTATAGAGCAAGGCTCTTTATTGACCCACAAAAAGTCCGCCTAAGGTGGACGTTGATTATCAGCCATCATTCTATTTTTACCTACTATATGTTCTTCTGGAACAATTGTCGTCCGCCTCTGGCGGACGCATTATTGGTAATAGGTATAAATTGACATAGGTAAATGTTCCGGAGGAACATTTCGTGACAAATTGGGGGTATTTAACCCGGATTTTGCAGTTGGCTGCAAAATCTGCCTGAAAGGTCAGACGAAACGAAGTTTGTCTGACCTAGACCGAAGCGTCTGGGCCGACGAAGCATAGCTTGTCGGGTGAGCGACGATGAATGTCGCCACACCGACTGAAACGTCGGCGGTTAACCCTGACAAAAAATGGCAAAAAAGCCATTTTTTCGTCACTGCTTCGCAGAAATTTTGCTACTGCAAAATTTGGGTTAAAAACGGATATTTTCGTTCAAAAGTTGCCGGTATCGAGGTTTTCCATGGAAGGGTTAAAAGGTCCCTCCATGTGTCTGTTTTATTATCCAGCTAACTGATGCTGGAAAAGGACGAAGGGCTTGAATAATCAAATGGCTCAATGCCGGATGTCCAAACAGGTTTTGTATGATCCTTCCGGCATATATCCTTTTATTAAATGTATTCTTCCATTCTTCACGGTAGTTGTATTCCATTAAAGAACGATCTATTTTTTCATAAAGAAAATCAGCAATTATGCCGGCCGCTATTTTACTCCCATGCAATGCCATGCTCATGCCGTTTCCACAAAGCGGAGCGATCATTCCCGCCGCATCGCCAACCATGAGGATATGATCTTTTACCTGCTCTTTTTTATCAAAGCCGATCTGCGATATAGTTAAAGGCTCTTTATATAAAAAATGAGCCGAAGAAAATATTTGACTGAGATAAGGGTTTTTAGACAATAAAACTTGTTCCATACGTGGTATATCGTGCTGATGCTTATGAAGATTAGCCGCAGTAGTTATATAGCAGATGCAATATTTGTGATCTTCAATAGCCGAAATACCGCAATATCCATTTTTAAAAAGATGTAATGCGATGACATCTTTCGGGTGATCCAGCATAGCATGATATTTTATACCTACAAAATTAGGTCGCTTGTTGCCTTTTGGCTGTACAAATTTTCTTTCCCACTTTACATCCAGGTTGGAACGCTTGCCAAAAGCGCCGCAACATACAGTTGCTTCCAGGATACCTTTGCCGCTTTCAATATAAAACGAAGAAGATCGGTATTGTACGCCGGTTACTTTGGTTTGTTCGCATACTTCCACGCCGGATTGTTTTGCAATTTCCGCCAGGGAAGCATCTAACCGGTATCTGCTTATTCCCAGACCTCCTGCCGGTAATGAGGCAACCATTTCTTTTCCTGATAACCCGGTGAGGATCAAGCGCTTCATTAACGGCAAGTCCCATTCTTTCCATGGAACACCCAACTCCTCCAGAAAATGAACAGATTCCAGGCTCACATATTCTCCGCAAACCTTATGAAACGGGTAATGTTTTTGCTCAAACACGATCACCCGAAACCCTTTTCCGGCCAATTGTATAGACAACGCCAGCCCCGCCAGGCCTCCCCCTATAACAGCACAATCATATCTATATTTTTGGACCTTATTCATTTTTTACAATGATCAAATACCGGAATGCCCATTGCCACCGAAGCTTATAATTTTTAATACCTGCTTTACGCAATAACTGCTTCCATTCATTTTTATGAAATCCGCGAAGCACGGAAACAGGTGCATCATTTTTTATAAGATTAGACCTGGAAAAAACTTTGGTTAACAGCTTGATAGCATAGTAAGCAACCGGATGCCGTTGCAGGTCATTTATAAAAAAGCCTTTTTGTGTATTAAGCGTTAACCACTGCAGCATTTCTGTCAATTGATCATTTTTAAAATGATGGCAAAATAAAGAGCTGAAGATCACATCCGGTTTCTCCTCAGGGAAAGCAACATGCCGATAATCGGCATGAATAAAATGTGCGTTAAGCAGCTCTTTGCAATTTAATCTGGCGAAATCAATACAGGCTTTATTCAGGTCAACACCAATATAGCGGATATTTAATTTTGCATGTTTATTCCAATGATGAATGGCTTTTAAATTATCCCCGCCGCCGCAGCCAATTTCAGCTATCGTCATTTCATTTTTATACGGACGGATCAAGGATCGTATTCCCCGTATTGTAATAGCGTGCCCGCCTAACCTGGTATTGATCACATTCAATTCATGCAGGCAAAGGCTCCATTCTTTGAAAGGAATATCCGGGTTATCAATTAATTCACTTTGTGCAGAGCGCTGTGAAAATCTGTTCATGTTTGCAGAATAGCGGTTTCCAGCGTCAGTCCGGGACCAAACGCCGAGGTGAAAATTTTTTCTTTCTGATTCCACTTCAATTGCTGCATAATTTCTCTTAATACAAATAAAATAGTAGGCGAGGACATGTTGCCATATCTCCGCAACACCTCAAAAGAACATTTAAGATCATCTTCCTGCAATTGCAATTCCTGTTGCACGGTTTGCAATATTTTTTTCCCGCCGGGATGAATAGCCCAATGGGTGATATCTTTTTTCTTTATGCCATGAGTATCAAGCGTTCTCTGCAATAAGCTTTCAATCCCCGATTGAATAAGCTGTGGAATATAAGCGCTCAGCGTCATTAGGAATCCTTTTTCCGATATATTCCACGCCATATCCGGCTTGCCTTCTAAATCCACTTCCGAATAGAAACCGGATATGTGAAGCCCTTTTTCCCGGTGATCATTACCGGTAACCAATACGGCCGCTGCGCCGTCGCTGAACAGCAAAGCCGCAACCATGTTATTCATATTAAATTCTTTTTGAAAATGCAGGGTACACAACTCCGTACATACGATCATTACTTTAGCGCTGCTATCGGCAGTGCAAATAGCATCAGCCATTTTTAATGCATGAATGGCCGCATAACAACCCATAAAATTGACAGAAGTCCTGTAAATGCTCCTGCCTAATTGCATCTCCTGCATGATCTGAATATCTATTCCCGGAGCAGACATACCTGTACAGCTTACCGTGACCAGGTGTGTAATATCTGATTTATCAATATGATGATCCATGCAGCCTTCTATTGCCCTGATGGAAAGCGGCAGCGCATGGACATGATAACAATCCATACGTTTCTCCAGTGTAGGAAAGGGTTCC
>SCQV01000028.1 GCA_004299085.1 Chitinophagaceae bacterium
TGACCGGAGGAAGCAGCTAACGCAAGGCCCATGAAAAGTAAATCCCTTGAATAAAAGAAGACTTTGGGGGATATCCCATTTTTATCTTTTTCTAAAGATTGGAAGATATGATATTATTTTAATGATCATCCGTTTAAGTACGGGAACATCTTTTGAATAATGAACATTGAACAAGGAATGATGAACCTGCCTTTGCCGGCAGGCAGGTATTGAAGTAGGGACAGTACTTCTAAAATCGGAAATCGGCGCAAAGGTTCAAAGAACTTCCTTGGAGGCTCCTTTGGAGTGTTGGATATTTGGAAAAGCGATCCAGATCACTTTTTTATTCCGGTGATTACCTAATGAGCAGCGGTAGAACACATGAGAAAAATCCAATGATTATCCGTTTAAGTACAGGAACATCTTTTGAATAATGAACATTGAACAAGGAATGATGGACCTGCCTTTGCCGGCAGGCAGGTATTGAAGTAGGGACAGTACTTCTAAAATCGGAAATCGGCGTTGGATATTCGATATTGAACCAAACGAGAGCTATTATATAGGCTCCTGCATTATAGCGGATAATCATTATTATTTTTTTATACGTGTTTTAAATATCCCTAAACGTTTATTTAAAGGTGGTAAAAATCCAGAACATGAAAAAAGTGTATAGCGGTTTCCTCATAACATACTGCTGATAAAGGGTTTGTTTGTTAAATCAATTTTAATATCTTTGAAGAGAAAATTTGTGGTTATGCGCATATTAGTGTGTTGCCTGCAATGCTATCGGGACGTTTTCCATATTTTGACTGAAAAGAAAAAATCATTACTAACATATGTTTGAACAAATAAAAGAGGACATTAAAGCACCCTATTTTCAAGACAACTTTCCTAACGACGGACAACGATTTGTAGCTTGGTATTTACGCAACGTCCACTTGCGGGACATGATTGAAACCAAAGATGACATTACAGACGGAGCAGACGACAAACAAATTGACGCAATTGTAATTGACGACGACAAATCAACCATTTTTATTGTTCAGGGAAAGTTTATAGGCGGCTCAACTGTTGACGGTGAACCGCTACGTGAAGTTCTTTCTTCGTGGGTACAACTAAGAGACTTAGTGCGCCTTCAAGAAGTAGGAAATGGAAAACTGAAGCGAAAGTTGTCGGAAGTTTCAAGGGTGTTGGAAGATGAATATGAAATCTCTTTTGAACTTATAACAACCGGAGAACTGACACAAGCTGCAAAAAACGACCTTGCAACCTTCCAACAACAACTTGCGCAGTTATCAGAAAGAGATGATATAATTTGTACTATCGCAGTAATTGATAGCGATGAAATTCGCCGACGTTATGACCTGGCCCTTGAAAAAGAAAATCCCTCTATCAATCACACTATTGATTTATCTACTGGTCATTTCATGTGTGAGACACTTGCAGGTACACAGGTTGCGATTGGTGCATTACCGCTAAAAGAGTGCATCAAAATCCCCGGCATAAAAGACGGAACGTTGTTTCAAAAAGACGTTCGGCAAAGTTTAGGTTTAAGCAATGCCGTTAACAAAGGTATCAGGCAAACCGTGTATTCAGACAAGCACAAAGACTTTTTCTTTTTTCATAACGGCATAACCGCCATTTGTAACAAAATGGAAAGACAAAACGGAACACTTAAACTTCATGGGTTAAGTGTTGTGAATGGCTGTCAATCGTTGAACACGATTTTGAGTTGTAGTGAAAAGGTCAAGACACTTGAAGACACATTTGTACTGTTTCGCTTCTATGAAATTCCTCAACGAGACCGTGCAGACAGAATAAGTATCAATACCAACTCGCAAAGCGCTGTTAAACCGAGAGACTTAAGAAGTAACGACAAAAGAGTTTTAAACTTAAAGAAACAATTTGAGCTTAAGTATGCTCAAGGTTACTTTATCACAAAACGTGGAGAGACTGCTCCCGCAACAAAAGACAAGCGTTTTGTGCTTGACTTGTCAGACCTTGGAAAATTTCTAATTGCTTGGCATTCCCAAAGACCAAACATTTCCTACAGCGAAACAAAGATTTTTGACAAGTATTTTGAGCAGCTTTTCAAAAGAGAATATAAATCAGAAAACGCACAGGCATTAAATACTTGGCATCAGGAAATTCTCAAGACATGGAGCAATGAAAATCCTTTGGGACTGAATGAGACTTTGCTCGCTATGAAAGCATACGCACCGTATCATCATTTGTACGCTGTTTCCATGTGTTTTGCCATTGCGAACAACCAAGCGGAAAGAGTACCTTTCCCGAGCAAGTGTTTAGACAAAGCAGTTCAGGATAATATGGTGGCAGAGATAATAAAAATAGCAGGTGTTAGCTTAAACATGGCACTTGAAGCCGCAGCAAACGAACCACAACCACAAAACAGAGTATTTAGTCCGCAGAATTGGATTAAGGCGAAGAGTTGTTTAGCAGGCATCAACGGAGCAATCAGAAACTACTTTAGTATGCTTCCACTCATGCCCGGCGGCCAAGAAATCAAGAACCGTTTGAACAGAACTTTGGAATTACAACCAGAAGACTTTGAATATAGGTGGGCAGCAGACTGATGAAAAAAAAGCACATGCAGGCAACAGTGCATTGGCGCATATGGCGGGACGACGAATATATTCTCAGCTTTTTGTTCGCTGTTTAGCTTCGGTTTCGGCAGACGTATAACGCCGAACAGAAGAATAAACAATGAGCTTTTGTATCTTTAATCAGCAGCGGCTCCGGGCTGACGGAACACGGAATGCCGCCACATCGCCAATGCTTTAACGTTAGCAGTAACCGTAGGACGACCGCGCAACAGGCAAACAGAACACCAATGACAACATATATTTCAATACTAAGAGGAATTAACGTAAGCGGACAAAAACTTATCAAAATGGACACTTTACGAAAGTCGTATGAAAATTTAGGTTTTCGTAGCGTTACGACTTATGTGCAAAGTGGAAACGTTGTTTTTACAGGAAACAAAGCAAAACCTGACGAACTTGCACAAACAATAACACGACAAATTGAAAAGGATTTTGGTTTTGACGTTCCCGTAATCGTTTTGACTATTGACAACTTGAAGCAAATAATTGACAGCAATCCATTTTTAAAAGATAGCGGCAAGGACAAAACTTTTTTACACGTTACTTTTCTATCTTCAAAACCACAAAAAATTGACTTCAAGACAATAGAAGAAAAGAAACTAAGCGGAGAAGAAATATCGTTTGCCGACAATGCTGTTTACTTGTATTGCCCAAACGGATATGGAAAATCAAAATTGAGCAACAGCTTTTTGGAAACAAAACTAAAAGTAGGTGCGACAACAAGAAATTGGAAAACAACAAATGAACTTTTAAAAATAGCACAAGAAACAACATAAAAAATGAACAAAGAGCTGACAGTAACAACAAGCATTGAAATCAATGCAGACAAAGCAAAAGTTTGGGACGCTTTGACAAATCCAGAAAAAATAAAGGTTTACCTTTTCGGAACAGAAACTTTGACCGATTGGAAAACAGGCAGTGAAATAATTTTTCAAGGCGAGTATCAAGGACATCAATACAAAGACAAAGGAACAATCCTTGACATCAGAACAGACGAACTTTTACAGTATTCGTATTGGAGTGGTTTTACAGGACTTGAAGACAAACCCGAAAATTATTCGCTGGTTGCTTACAGACTTGACACGACAAATAGAACAACTTTGCTGACATTGACACAGACAGGTTTTGCTAACGAACAAGCACAACAACATTCACAGACAGCGTGGACAAACGTATTACAACAAATAAAACAAATGACCGAATAAAAAACGGCTACTGCTAACATCGTTGTGCGTAATTTGACCGATGACCAAACTACTATGAAGATTTTGACAACAATATTTTTACTGACACTTTCATTTAGTTTGTTTGCACAAGACAAAATCGTAGGGTATTATCGTGACTACTTTGGTAGCCAAATTCAAATCAATGCTGACAGCACTTTTAAATACACCTGGCATTTTGACCTCTCTGCCAGTTGGACAAAAGGAACATGGTCATTTAAAAAGGACACACTTTATTTTCACATGATTCCAACGTACGACACAATAACCGACAAAAACAAAGATGGCACTTCTGCTGATAAATTAATATTATCTGTGAACGACACATCAGAACGACTAAGTTCAAAACAATTGGCTGACATGGGACTTCCATCCGGAGGACAAAATTTTTATCCCTGTCCTGATAAATTATTTTTTAAGAAAGGAAGGTTATATGGAATTCAAAACGGACGACTTGTCGTTAAAAAGCAAAAAGGCTTTTGGACAAAGAAAAAGTGGAGACCTTGGTTCTTTAAAAATGACGACTGAAAACGCACAACACAAGGTTCGGCAATAGGCTGGATGAAGGAATAACAATCGGCTGTAGTTCGCTATCAGCAATAGTCTCAGCAGACGAATAAATATCAGCTTTTTGTATTTATCTTCGGCTTTAGTTTTTCAATCGGCTGACGTACCGGGCTGAAAGTTCATTGAATACCAGCCCATCGCCAAGCCTTAAACGTTATGTGAGATTTTAAAACCAAAACACATATGATAAAACTTTTCAAAAAGAACAAACCTGACATTCAAGAAGAATGGAACTCAAAAGGTGCGAATTATGCTAAAGAAATCAATGAAATGGTTGAATTTGGCGAAAAGAATGGTTGGGAAAATTGGAAAGGAAAAGAACCCGAAGACAAAAGAGAACATTTAGCTGATGAAGTAATTCATCAATTAAAACAAGCAAATCTTGAAAAGAATGTTGCCAATTTCAGAGCTAACTTTCCACCATCACACGCTCCTATTATTTCATTTTTAGAAAAGCAGTCTCAAAGTATAGAACAACTTCACTTTATTGATGAGCAGAAAATAGTTTTCCTAACAGGTACTGCATATCAAAAAAGACAAGCATACCTTTTAAATAATGACCAGACATTGGAACTTGATAAGAATATTAATGCAATTGGGAAATCTAAACGGAATAACATTTTTGCTATAGCCACTGAAAGCAAAATATCGACTTTTAAAGGTTGGGAAGGAAAACTTATAAGTGAATTTACGCTTAACGAAATTGCAAAACTTGGAATTACGGAACTCATTCCGTTCAATGACGGAAATAAACTCCTTGTAGTAACTTCAGAAGGAATTTACTTGGTCTCCCAAAACGAAGAAAAACTTATTCATCCTTTAAATGAAGAAAACGAAGAAGATTGGTCTCCAAATATAGATATGGAAAATGCAACATTATCCAATGACAATACATACATTGTCGTCGGAGACCAATGTTACGACCATAGAATTTTGGACTCAAATGGTAATACTTTAGGTAATATTGGACCACAATCATCCTATCCTCATTTTTGTTTATTCTCAAATGATGATAGTCAGCTAATAACCAATTCTTGTCACTTCTACAATGGTGTGACTATTGGCATTGATTCTGACAAATTTAATGGAGTTAACATTGAAGCATATAGTGAAAGTGAATACTATAAAATAATAGATGAAGAAATGAGAATTTATGCCGGCTTAGCAACCAGAAATTATTACATACTTGGAGACGCTTATGGCAACATAAAAGCAATAGATAAAAATGGAAACAAAATTTGGCGACATTTTTTAGGTTCAACAATAAGCGGAATGACAATTTCTGATGATCAAAAAATTTTATGGGTCGGTTCCTCAAGTGGCATATTGCATAAACTTATATTAAGCAAAGGACATAGGGACAAGCATACAATTGGGAATGGAAATCACTATGAAGAATTCAGACTTTTAATTTGGAAAAATGAACCTCAAATCTGGAAATGGTAACAAAAACCTCAACAACATGGGTTTTACGTTAGGCGGCCTGACGTGCAAGCCTCAACTTTTGTGCTACTATTGAACTTTAGAATAAAACTCGGCTTTTGTGCTTCGATTGCCCGCCCGAACGCAAAGCCCCGGAACGTTATCTGCAACCTGTGGGGATACAGCGACTTCAAACTGACTGCGAGAAATTTACTTTGACATATCAATATAGAAATTATTATGACAACGGAAATTATCACAATTCTTGCAAATCTTGCACTTGCACTATCATTTATTATAGGACTTGTATTCGGTATTGAACAAGTCCGGGCAGCAGCACGAGACCGTAAAGACCGGCTCACTCTTGAAACACTGCGCAACTTTCAGACACGGGAATTTTCTGAACTCATGAATTTTGTTACTAACTCTGACGTGCCACCAACTCATGAAGAATGGCAAAAACGCCCTGCTAACGAGCAAATTATGGTTACGCAATTTGCACAGCAAATGGAATCGCTGGGCATTCTTGTTGCCGAACGGCTAATAAATATTGACCTCGTAGATAAAACGTTTGGTTCATTAGTAACGACCGCCTGGGAAAAATACAAAATAATGGTTCTTGATTCAAGGCAGAAACGACCGGACCCTTTTCTTTGTGAGTATTTTCAATGGCTCGCTGAAAAGATTGATAAACGAATGAAAAATAATCCACGAAAACCATTCTATGAGACATCATGCTGACGATTAAAACTGACGAGAGCGCATCACATTTGTGAGGACTTGCAACGACACATCTTCGTGACCAGAGTCAGGTGATGCAGATAACAATTAGGTTTGGGAATAGCAGGTCTGACGTGCATTTCATCAGCTTTTGTACCAATGTCATCAGTAGTTCGGGCTGAAAGTACATTGAATACCAGTCCATCGCCAAGCCTTAAACGTCGTCACGTTCCGCACTAATAACTATCTCTATACCATAGGAAAAAATAACCCTATTTCACTTAGGAAGGCCATAGAACCAGACCAGGTACATAAGCTTTATAAAATATTGGACATAGAGCAAGGAAATAAATCCTGGCCATTTAGAAGAAATAAAAAAACGTTGCAGTGTCAATGAAGCTAATTCGCTTTTGGAGAATCTCTGAAAACCAATCACATTGAGCATGGCGGCTTTACCCGGATTTGATAAACGAGCATATTGATGGCTAATCAATTCATCTCAAAAAACAGAGCATATTATGAACGGCAGATAATAAATACCTTTGCCTCATGGATGATTTATTGAAGGACTGGCAAACCAAAGCTTTCAAAAAGCAGAAAGAAAACAAGCAATTCCTGCAAAAGCTGCAGCACAAAAAAGGGAAGGGCATGGAAAAATATCTACCTGAATTGCATGAAGAAGCCTTTTCCCATATTGACTGCCTTCAATGCGCACATTGCTGTAAAACCATCAGTCCGCGCTTTAAAACGCCGGATATTAAAAGAATATCCAAACACCTGGGTATGAAGGAATCCGTTTTTATAGAAACTTATTTACGGATTGATGAAGATGGTGATTATGTGGTGCAAAGCAGCCCTTGCCCTTTTCTGGGAGCAGATAATTTTTGCAGTATTTATGAAGTGCGTCCGGGTGATTGTAAAAATTATCCTTACACGGACAGCCATGAATTTATCAAACGGCCCAATACCACTTATCAAAATTCCACGATTTGTCCGGCAGTGTACTATGTGCTGGAAAAACTGAAAGAGATTGTTTAATTGCATCCGCTGAACGTCTAAAATTGAATATCGAATATAGAACATCGAACACCGAACACCGAACATTACGACCAGGAACCTCAAACCAGAAACCCCAAACATTAAACACCCCCGTGAATAACTTCCATTGGGAAAATATCTTGAATAACTTATTTTTGCGCCTGTTATTGCTAAAAGTTTTAGTAAAAGAAGAAGGATTATGGCTAAAGCAGAGGGAAAAGACCTTTTCGCAGCTTATGATGAATCGTCTATTATTTCGTTAGACTGGAAAGAGCATATCCGGCTTCGTCCCGGCATGTATATCGGCAAGCTGGGAGATGGCAATAGTCCGGATGATGGCATTTATGTGCTGCTGAAAGAGACGATTGATAACGCCATTGATGAATACACCATGGGATTCGGTAAGCAGATTGATATTTCTGTCAGCGAACAGGGTGTTACCGTGCGCGATTACGGCCGTGGTATTCCCCTGGGAAAAGTGGTGGATGTGGTGAGTAAAATCAATACCGGAGCCAAATATGACAGCAAAGTTTTCCAAAAATCTGTCGGGTTAAACGGCGTAGGAACCAAAGCGGTCAATGCATTGTCTTCTTACTTCAAAGTGCAGTCTGTGCGCGAAGGGAAAACGAAAATCGCAGAATTTGAACGCGGGGTGCTTACCAATAATTCCAAAGAAACAAAAACGGATGAAGTCAATGGCACTATCATCACTTTTATTCCCGATAAGCAGGTGTTCAAAAATTTTCGTTATCTGCCGGAATACATGGAAAAGCAGATATGGAATTACTGTTATCTGAACGCCGGGTTAGTGATTAATTTTAATAATAAAAAGTTTCAGTCCAAAAACGGGTTATTGGATTTGTTGAACAACAATGTCAATGAAGAAGAAATCCGTTATCCGATTATTCACCTGAAAGGCGAGGATATTGAAATAGCGGTCACGCACACGAATGAATATGGAGAAGATTATTACACGTTCGTCAACGGCCAGCATACCACGCAAAACGGCACGCACCTGTCTGCCTTCAGAGAAGGCTATGTAAAAACCATTCGTGATTTCTATAAAAAAGATTATGATGCTTCGGACGTCCGTTCTTCGATTTGTGCTGCTATATCCGTTCGTGTGCAGGAGCCGGTTTTTGAATCACAAACAAAGACAAAATTAGGCTCACAATATGTATTTGAAGGCGGTCCGAGCATGAAGAATTTTATAGGTGATTTTTTATTAAAAGCATTAGATGATTATTTACATAAAAATGCATCCGTAGCGGATGCCATCAAAAAGCGCATTGAGCAAAGTGAACGGGAACGTAAAGATATGGCCGGCATCAAAAAGCTGGCGAATGAGCGTGCGAAAAAAGCTAACTTGCATAACCGGAAATTACGCGACTGCCGTTTTCATTTTAATGATGAAATTACCGATAGGAAAAGCCAGAGCGAAATAGAGGAGAAAAAATTAAAAACTACTTTGTTTATTACGGAAGGCGATTCTGCCAGTGGTTCCATTACCAAATCACGCGATGTGGAAACACAGGCAGTTTTCAGCTTGCGCGGTAAGCCCTTGAATTGCTTCGGGTTAAAAAAACGGATAGTTTATGAAAATGAAGAATTTAATCTGCTGCAACATGCACTGAACATCGAAGAAGGATTGGATGGACTGCGTTATAATAATATTGTCATTGCCACCGATGCAGATGTGGATGGCATGCATATCAGGCTCCTGATGCTGACTTTCTTTTTGCAGTTCTTTCCCGATCTGGTGAGGGGGGGGCATGTATATATTCTCGAAACGCCGCTATTTCGTGTGCGCAATAAGCAGGAAACCATTTATTGCTATGATGAAGAAGAAAAGTTATCCGCCATTGAAAAATTAAAAGGCAAGCCCGAAATTACACGGTTTAAAGGATTAGGTGAAATATCGCCTGCCGAGTTCGGAAGATTTATCGGCGAGGATATGCGTGTACAAAATATTCAGATAAAAAAAGATGTCAGCATTCCGAATATTCTGTCTTATTATATGGGAAAAAACACACCGGAAAGACAGGAGTTTATTATTAATAGCCTGAGGGTGGAGAAGGATTTGGTGGAGGAAGAGGTTTAGCTATTGGATTATTGATTGTTGAACATTCAAGGTCGTTTAGGTTAGGGAAAAACCTACATCTTTTTGATTTAAGAATGCTGATTGACGATTGCAGATTGTTGATCGTTGATTATTGATTATTGATTGTTGAACATTCAAGGTCGTTTAGATTAGGGA
>SCQV01000284.1 GCA_004299085.1 Chitinophagaceae bacterium
GATGATGGGATAAAAGTGGAAGTGTTGGGAACACATTTTAATGTAGATGCTTACAACGACGAGCCAACTGCTAAAGTTACTTTGCTTAAAGGAAAGATAAGAGTTTCACGGTTGACAACAGGTTCTGCTGCTTCGTTTCGGCTGCGCTCAACGAATGGCTCAGAAACATCACAAATACTTGAACCCGGACAGCAGGCGCAAGTCAAAAGGGGAGGAAATATAAAAGTGATAAACAACACCGATATTAATGAAGCTGTGGCCTGGAAAAATGATCTGTTCTGGTTTAATGACAGTAATATTCAGGAAGTGATGAGAGAACTATCAAGATGGTATAATGTGGATGTAGTGATTAAAGGGAATATTATAAAACATTTCACGGGTTCCATTCCCCGCGATGTCAATGTTTCAAAAGTATTTGAAATACTACAGTCAACAGGAGGAATTCATTTTGAAATACAAGACGGGAAAATTATTGTTTCACCTTAAAAAATATGGATATGAAAACATAATGACACTCCATACAAGCCGAAAATAAAACCGGACTCCGGAGGCACCCGGAATCCGGCATAATAAGGCTAAACAATCCGCAATCCTAAAACAAACTGTTCATTATTTAACCCTCCGAAGATATATTGAAAATCTTCAGACCAAAAGCAAAAGTATGTACTTATACGTTCTTTTCAAAGTGAAGCGGCTTTGGGGCTTATTCACCACTAAGACTGCACTGGTTATGCAACTTACATCAGTCATATTATTAGCTGCCTGCCTTCAGGTAAGCGCTTTTGCCCATGCTCAGACCGTGAGCATCTCCGGCAATCACTTATCCCTGCATAAAGTTTTTAAAGAAATAAGACAGCAGACAGGGTATAATTTTATTTACACGAATGAGGAATTACAGAAGACCAATTCTGTGACACTTCATGTGAAAGATGCCACCTTGAAAGAGGTGCTGGAACAATGTCTGGTTGGTCAGCCTGTGGATTATATGATCAATGATAAAATCATCATTATCAAACCTAAAAGTTCAATACCAGACGCTTCACTGCTCTCCTTGATAAAAATAAGCGGAAGGGTAAGTGATTCCGCTACTCATGTTCCACTGGCAGGAGTTACTATTCAGGTGAAGGGTAGTACGATTGGCACTATGACAGATAATAGTGGGAATTTTAGTTTGGAAGTGCCGGATAATGCAGTGCTTGTGATAAGTTATTTGGGGTATAATAAAAAAGAAGTTTCAATAAATAATCAAACATCTATTGATATTACTTTGTCAACTTCTACGACTGGATTAAATCAATTGGTGGTTGTGGGATATGGAGTGCAGAGGCTTTCTGATGTAACCGGATCTGTTTCTTCTGTTCCCAAAGACAGGCTTTCTAAGTTGCCGGTAACCAATGTTTTGCAAGCCATGGAAGGGAGCGTGGCCGGTGTCAATATCACTTCTGGCAGCTCAGTTCCAGGTAGTTCTCCCTCTATTTATATTCGCGGGTTGAATTCCATTAAAGCCAGCACAGATCCTCTTATTGTTCTGAACGGTTTGCCGTTTAGCGGTAGCTGGAATGATATCAATCCAAATGATATAGCATCTATTGAAATACTGAAGGACGCTTCTGCAACTGCTATTTATGGTACGCGCGGATCGAACGGAGTTATTCTTGTTACCACTAAAAAAGGGAAAGAAGGTAAGCCCAAAATTTCTTATAACGGATATGCGGGGCCAGAATTTATGACCCATGTGCTGCAACCTATGACTGGGTCTGAATATGTACAGAAAAATTTAGCCTATGATGCAGAGACTAACAGTAATCCAGAGCCAGTGCCCAATCTTTCGGAACAAGCCAATTATAAGGCAGGAAAAACTACGGACTGGATTAAGCAAGTCACTCAACAAGGGATTATCCAGAACCATGAATTGAATGTATCCGGCGGAAGTGATTTTGCAAAATATTATCTGTCAGGAGCCTATTATAAAGAAAGAGGAACGATAAAAGGATACCAGTATCACCGGATCAGCCTTCGCTCTGATGTTGATCTGAATATCACTGATTGGTTAAAAGCAGGCGCAGATCTGATGTATGTGAATGGAAACGGCGATGGCCCGCATGTGAGCTTGGCTTTGGCAACAGAAATGAGTCCTTACGGGCAGGAATATAATCCCGATGGTACTTACAATATCTATCCAATGAACCCTGAAACATTATATGCTAACCCTTTAGTGGAATTATATAATACACGTATTGACAGAAGTAAAAATTTAACAGGTAATTTTTATGCTGAAATTTCACCAGATTTTATAAAGGGGTTGAAATACCGCTTGAATTACGGCACTTCTTATTTACCTGCATTGTATGAGTATTATACAACAAGGGCATCAGGTGATTTACTCGGAACGGCCACTGTTAATAATTCAAGCAGTTCCAATTGGATACTGGAAAACCTATTGACATACGCTAAGCAATTTGGAAAACACAGCATTGATATTACAGCTTTGTATAGCGCACAGCAAAACAGAAACGAATATTATGATATATCCGATAATAGCTTCATTAACGATCAGCTAACATTTTATAATCTGGGGTCTGCACAGACACAAACTACTACCTCAGGCATGAGCCAGAGCAGCCTGCTATCGCAAATGCTGCGTATCAATTATAATTATGCCAATAAATATTTGCTAACCGCAACAGCGAGGAGAGATGGATATTCGGGCTTCGGACTTACCAATAAATACGGATTATTTCCTTCTATTGCAGTAGGCTGGAATATAGCGGATGAAAATTTTATGAGAAATGTCCGGGCAGTTTCTCAATTAAAGCTAAGGATTTCTTATGGCACCACGGGCAACGAAGCAGTAAGTCCTTACCAAACATTATCAACATTAGGAACTAAAGATTATGTTTACGGACAAACGACTGCTATTGGTCTTATTGCCAGCAGAATGGGCAATAGTGATTTAAAATGGGAAAGCACAACAGAACTGAATGTTGGTGTAGATTTTCAGCTTTTCAACGATAGGATCAGAGGAACAGTAGAAGCTTACCAGAGCAAAACAAAAAATCTTTTACTTCAGAGGCAAATCCCATCTATAACCGGATATACCTCTATCCTTGATAATATAGGAGGAACCCAAAATAGAGGTATAGAAATTACACTGAATACACACAACCTTGCCTCAGGTAATTTCTCCTGGAATACCGGCATTAATTTTTCTTTGAACCGGAACAAGATCACGCAACTTTACGGTGATAATAAGGATGATATTGGTAATAAATGGTTTATTGGCAAACCGCTGGAGGCTGTTTATGATTATGTGCTGGAAGGCGTATGGCAAGCCGGGCAAGATCCTTCAAAACAGGATCCAAGTGCTAAGTCTGGAGATTTGAAATTCAGAGACCTGAATGGAGATGGCAAAATTACCAGCGCCGATAGAATGTATCTGGGCACCGGTCTCCCTTCGTGGATTGGAGGTATGACCAATACGTTTACATATAAAAACTTTACTTTGAACATCTTTATACAAACTTTTCAGGGAGCTTTAAGAAATAATCCAGCTTTAGATTGGAAAGATCAGGCAGGCAGAATAAATATGCCTGCTAAATTGGGATATTGGACATCAGATAATAAGAATAATTCTCAACCTTCTCTGGCATATATCAATAGCCGGCGATATGGTTTCCCTGAAAAAGATTCTTATACCCGTATTAAGGATATTACTTTAACCTATACAGTTCCGCATGCACTTTTGGAGAAATATAAGCTTGCTAATTTATCCATCTATCTGTCGGGAAGAAATCTGCATACTTTCACTAACTGGTTTGGTTGGGATCCTGAGGTGGACCGGGATAACGGGAATGCGCTTAATTCCACGGATTATCCAAATACAGGGTCTGTAGTGCTAGGCGTTAATGTCGGACTTCAGTAAATATATTAATTAAGTTATTTAAAAATGATCGTTATGAAATCAAGTATAAAGATACCTGCTCTTATAGGATTAATTACATGCATGCTTATTGCATCCTGTAAAAAAGATTTTTTAAATGAACAATTCAAATCGGGTTATTCAGCAAGCAATACTTATGTAGATTCATTAGGTATTGAAGCGGGTATTGCCGGGCTATATTCTCTGGCAAGAGAACAGTATGGGAGCATGAGTACTAACTACGATTTTGGTTATGGATTGATTCCTTCCATGAATTGCGGCACAGACTTAGCCATGGAAGGTAATACTTACCGCACGCAAGTTCCTTACAGTGATTATACACAATTGAATTCACAGGATCCCATAGCCTTAGGCATCTGGCAATGGGGCTATGCCATGATCAATAATGCTAACTTATTGATCGGCAGTTTGGGGAATCCTTCTGTAAAGATATCAGATAGTTATAGAAATAAAACTATAGCCGAGGCTAAGTTTTTTAGAGCATATACTTATAATTATCTCACTACTTTGTTTGGCGCGGTACCACTGCTGGAGGAACCACTTTCAGTTCCCAAAACCAATTTTGTAAGAACGTCTGAAGATACCATTTTGAGTTTTGCTGCACAAGATTTATTATATGCTGATCAAAATTTACCATTAATCACTCAGGTGAGCAATGAAGGGAGAATATGCAAAGCAGCGGCTGATCAGGAACTGGCCATTGTGTATCTGAAATTAAAAAAGCCGGATTCAGCCACTTTGATGTGTGAAAAGATTATTAACAGTGATAATTTTAAATTAGTTACCCAGCGATATGGAATAGATAAAAATCAACCGGGAGATTATTTTAGTGATATGTTCATCCAGGGAAACATGGATTATCAACAGGGCAATACAGAAGCTATCTGGACTGTACAGGAAGCATTTAATGTTCCTGGAGGTACCAGTAATATTGATGTATTCAGACGTGCCTGGGTTCCCTATTATGCGAATTTTTCCGGAATGCTGATTTGTGATTCTTTAGGCGGAAGAGGCTTGGGCAGAATAAGGCCTACTAACTGGGCGACTTATAATTTGTATGGCCCCAATGATATTAGAAATTCACCCTATAACTTTAGAAGGGATTATTATTACAATGATCCTACTTCGCCTAAATATGGACAACTTGCGGTTGCCACCGGCAGCGACACCCTTACTAAAATATTTGCAACAACTACTAAGTGGAACCAGTATTACGATCAAGATCCTTTTGGTTTGCTGACAACCAAAGATCGCATTATGATGCGATTGGGTGAAACTTATCTATTGTTGGCTGAGGCACAGTTTGATGAAGGTGATCTGAACGCCGCTGCAGCCAGCCTTAATGTGATTCGTGCGCGTGCTCATGCCACCCTTATTACATCTTCAGATGTGACGATGGATTTTATATTAGATGAGAGGGCAAGGGAACTTTTTGGCGAAGAAAACCGTCGTGCCACCCTCATGCGTACGGGCACTTTACTGGAACGGGTACAAAAATATAATCCACAATCTGCGGGCAGCATTCAATCTTATAACGATTTTTTGCCTATTCCACAACAGGAAATTGATTTAAATAAAGATGCTACTTTAGCGCAAAATCAAGGGTATTAATTCACACCAATTTTAAAGAATGCATATAACTAATGAGAAATCATGCAGATTATGGGTAACTATTGTTTCACTTTTGGTGCTCCTACCAATATTTAGTTATGCGCAGGCTCCTGCAAAAGACACCATTCCCCTTTTATACGGTTCCCATCACGATGGCAAACGCCATGATCCGGCGATGAACAAATGGCGTGATGACCGCTTTGGGCAATTCATCCATTTCGGATTATATTCTGTGTTAGGAGGTTCCTGGCATGGAAAGCATTATGACGGCGCTGCTGAATGGATTAAGCAGTGGGCGCATATTCCGGATAGCTCTTATGATTCGCTGATTCACCAGTTTGATCCGGTTGATTTTAATGCCACGAAATGGGCAGCCATAGCGAAGCAGATGGGAGCAAAATTTGTAATTGTTACTACCAAACACCATGAAGGCTTCTGCCTCTGGCCAAGTAAATACACGAATTTTGACCTTGCTTCTACTCCTTACAAAAAAGATATTATCGGAGAAATTGTAAAAGCCTATAACAAAGCCGGTATAGACGTTTATCTTTATTATTCCATCTTAGACTGGCATCATAAAGACTGGCGTTATGATATTAAATCGAAGGCCGACAGTCTCGCTTTTGATAAATACAAGCAATATGTGAAAGATCAGCTTACAGAATTATTGGAACGATATCCCACGATAAAAGGATTTTGGTTTGACGGTACCTGGGATAATTCCTGGAAAAAGAACGGGAAGTTTAGTTACGAATTAGAACAGTATTTAAAAAAACTTCATCCTGGATTGATAATTGACAGCCGTCTTCGGGCGGATGATTATGGTTCCAGGCATTTCGATTCC